>CBDUXY010000021.1:0-21783 GCA_965371305.1 uncultured bacterium | reverse complement strand
CGGTAAAGAGTTTGAGGACCTGATAGACTCAGAAGTCATGAAGGAGATACTTGTTGTCTCGTGCGTTGAAATAGTAACGGAGTTTGGTGACGATGTCGAGGGCTTACGTGAGTCAGCCGAGTTGCCGGGCCTTGTGGTGGCGGTTAAAAAGGCCGAAGGAAAAAAATGCGAGAGGTGCTGGCATATAAGCGAGTCGGTCGGAATGAACGAACCCCATCCAACTTTATGCAAGAGGTGCGTGGAGGTACTGGTCTGAAGGTATATGCCAGAGTATGTATAGTGGCCTCGATTGTTATTGTGTGCGACCAGATAACAAAGGCCGTTGTTGCCGGCTCGGTGAATCAATTTCGCGGCGTAACGGTCATACCGGGATTTTTTAATCTCGTAAACTGGCGCAACCCGGGTTCTGCTTTTGGTATGTTTGCAGGCTCGGGCGACTGGAAAACGATTTTCCTCTCGTTAATGCCGCTTGTGGCCCTTGTTGTAATCGCGTTCATGCTTCGCCACGCAAAAGACCGCGCCACGGTTTTTGCTCTTTCCCTTATAGCCGGCGGGGCGGTTGGCAACATGATAGACAGGGTGAGGTTCGGCGAGGTCGTTGATTTTCTGGACTTCTACATCGGCACCTATCACTGGCCTGCCTTTAACGTTGCCGATTCATGTATAACCGTAGGTGTTGCGCTCTATGTATATTCAACTTTCAAAAATCCACATGAAAATACTCCCAAAGACGAACAACCAGAAAGTGCAGAAGTAAAATAACAACCGGGGAGCAAGCTCGAGGTGTCAGAAGGTATTATAGATATGCCGGGAAAAACCACGTAGCAGACCTGGCGGCTCTTACCGTGCGGGTAAGAGCTTAAATTTTGCGTAAGAGGTGTGTGCCGTTGTGACTGTAAAGAGGCCTGAAAAAAAACGTAAGAGTTACTGGTTTCTGCCCCTGCTTGCCGTGTTTATTCTGGTTTTTCTAATGTTTGTTGTTTTGCCGACTCTAAACAGGCCTGGCTCGACGGCTCTTATTTCTGCCGTGACTGCCGGCAAGACAGACGAGGTCAGGCTCCTGCTTGAGCGCGGCATGGACGTCAACATGCAAGATAAGCTTGGTGTTGGCACGCCGCTTCATTGGGCCGCGGCGGACAATAAAAACCAGACCGGTACAGGCAGTATAGCAAGGCTGCTTATTAAACAAGGCGCGCGCGTGGATGCAAGGAACAGGGGCGGGTATACGCCACTTCACTGGGCCGCGAGAAGGGGAAACATAGTAGTAGTAAAGCTTCTGGTTGAACACCGCGCCGACGTGAACGCAAGGGATAATAACGGAGTAACCCCGCTTTCCATGGCTAAAGAAAAAAGCCAAACTGAAGTTGTAGAGCTGTTGCGAAGGCACGGGGCCAAATAAAATTTAAATCTATAAACCAATGAAAAAGAACCTTACTGAAAAACAAGCAAAGGAACACGACGAGTTTTATAACAAAGGCTGGAAGTTGATAAGCGGTATTATCGTACTTGAAGGCGGGGGCGGCTCCGGGACTCCTGGTTTTTTCGCCAGGAGAAAACTTGAAAAGGCTATGGAATGTTTTAAAGAGGCCTTAAAAATAAACCCTAAAGGCTGGTAGGCGATGTTCGCGTTGGGTAAGATTTACCAGAAGCTTGGTAAGGACTCTATGGCCCTGTAGTGGCTTTCAAGGGCAATGGACATTGAGCCTGCCCAGTGCGACGTTGCAAGGGAGGCCGGGCTTTGTGCGTTATCAGCCGGGGATCCTGAACGTGCGGTTATTTTGTGCGAAAAGGCAGTTAAAAACAAATCCAATGACGCAGGACTTAAGAGCAACCTTGCCCTTGCTTATATGCTTGCCGGTGAGGACGAGCGTGCAATGACCCTTGCCACCGACGCGCTCGCTCTTGCCCCTGGTGACGATATCTGCAAAAATGTCTTTAATTACATCCGGGACGTGCAGAGCGGGAGGTGTGAAAGGCCAATAAAGATTAACCCTTAGTGGCCTCTATCTATATTGCTGAATGCAAAAAACCCCGACGCTTTTAAGAGAGCGCCGGGGTTTTGATATTTATACAAAATAAATTTTCAACTAACTTCGATCATGCAGCCTCTACCGGTACGATAACAATGTCCACCCGGCGGTTAGCCGCGTCGTTTGATGATACCGGACGGGACTCGCCAAAACCGACTGTGGTTAATCGTCTCGGGTCTACGTTACGGTGGATAAGGGCGTTTGTAACAGCCCTGGCGCGTCTTTCGGATAGCCGCTGGTTATACTCTTCCGTGCCTTTTGCATCGGTGTGACCCTCAACCCTCATAACGGTCTGTGGATAATCATTGAGCACCCTTGCAATGCGGTCAAGTTCGCTGTAGGCCCCGACCTTTATGATTGCCGAGTCAAAGTCGAACATCAACCCTGACTTGAAGGTTGCCGTTAGCACGTCCTGGTTGCGGCGGATACTCATGGCCTCGCTCTCATCAGCAACAGCGCGCAGGGCTTGTTCCTGCCTGTCCATGTACGCACCGACCTGGTTGCCTGCAATTCCTCCGACAACACCGCCGATAGCAGCGCCCCAGAGCGTCCCCTCTGTGTCGCCTTTAATGGCCTGACCAAGTATCGCTCCGATAGCAGCCCCTACGACCGCACCCCCTGCCGTGCCTTTTTGCTGGTTTGTCTGCAAGCTTGCGCACGACGACAAAAGCATCGCGACAAAGGCCAGTACTACTATCATACTAGTAATTTTTTTCATTATAAGAATTCTCCTAAAAGATTTATTTTAAATTTCGTAAGTTTAAAAGCCTATTGCAAAATCTGCCTACCGCAGGTGCACGGTAGATACTGCAAAATTTATTTGCGTATTTCAATTCCGTAAGCTTAAAAGCCTATTGCAAAATCTGCCCACCGCAGGTGTCTATTTGAAATATATACCAAAAAAGCGGGGTGTCAAGCAGGCCCTGAGTTAAGAGTTTTTTTAAGGCCGTAGAACGCGACAAAAAAAGGTGCCGGTCGTTGAATTTTTTTTCAAGCATTGCCCTTTTTACAAGTCAGCTTTCGGCCACGTCCTCTTTAGAAGTTTCAGGGAGCTTGTTTACCGTGTGTTTGCACTTTGGATAATTGGAGCAGCCGTAAAACAGGCCCCGCTTGGAGCGGCGCTCAAGCAAATTGCCGCCGCAGTCTTCTTCAGGGCATGTAACACCGGTTGAGACCGGCTTTGTGGTCTTGCACTCGGGGTATTTTGTGCAGGCAAGGAAACGGCCGAAGCGGCCGGTTTTTATGACCATCGGGCTTTCGCACTTGGGGCACTTCTCGTCCGTGGTTTCGTCCTTGCGCTCTACCGCCTGGACCTCCCCGTTTTCTCCTGTGGTAAAGTCACTTGTTGATTTGCATTCAGGGTAGCCAGAGCAGGCAAGGAACTTTCCACGCCTGCCCCATTTAATCAGCATTGTGTTGCCGCATTTTTTGCATTTCAAGTCAGTCGTTGTTTCCTCTGCCTTGACGTTTTTCATCTCTGTCTTGGCTGTTTCAAGCCTTTCGGAGAACCCGGCGTAAAAGTCCTTCATTATGACAAGCCACTTTGCACTGCCTTCTTCGACCTTATCAAGGCCTTCTTCAAGTTTGGCCGTGAACTCGGTATCGAGCAAGTCAGGGAAGCTTTTGACGAGCAGGTCGGTTACAAGGAAACCAAGCTCAGTTGGCAGGAGTTTTCTGTCCTGCTTTACCACGTACTCTCTATCCTGAATGGTCGAGATAATAGAGGCGTAGGTCGAAGGTCTGCCTATGCCGTTTTCTTCGAGTTCCTTTATAAGTGTAGCGTCGCTGAAACGCGGCGGCGGCTGGGTAAAGTGCTGGAAAGGGGTAATAGCCTTTGACGAAAGCCTCTGCTCCGGCGACAGGGGAGGTAACGTCCTGTCCTTGTCGTCTCTTTTGTCGTCGTCGTCCTTGCCTTCTTCATAGACAGCCGTGAATCCGGGGAATTTAACGACCATGCCGTTTGCCTGGAAGTGGTAGTTCTTTACGGCAAGCATGACCCTTGTCTGGTCGAATATTGCAGGCAGCATCTGGGAGGCGACAAAACGTTTCCATATGAGTTCATAAAGGCGAACCTGGTCGCGCGATAGAAATTGTTTTACCACTTCAGGGGGGTAGTACATGCCGGTTGGGCGGATGGCCTCGTGCGCGTCCTGTGAGCTTTTTTTGCCTTTGTATATATGGGGTTTTTCAGGCAGGAAATTAGCGCCGTATTTTTCTCCAATATACTGCCTTACCGATTCTATTGCTTCGGGTGCGATCCTGGGCGAGTCGGTTCTCATGTAAGTGATGAGCCCTACAGGGCCTTCTTTGCCAAGCTCGATACCTTCGTAGAGTTGCTGGGCAACGACCATTGTCTTCTTGGCGGTAAAGCCGAGTTTTCTCGAAGCTTCCTGCTGAAGCTTGCTTGTTATGAACGGGGCAAGCGGGTTTCTCTTCCTCTCTTTTTTCTGAACGTCGGAGACTGTGAACTCAGCACCCTTTACGTCGTCCACCACGCTTGTTGCGACGTCTTCCGTTTCTATCTCGAACTTCTTCCCGTCTTTTTTGGCAAGCCTTGCAATGAAGTCATCGAACTCGGCCGTGATGCTCCAGTACTCCTGCGGCTTAAAAGCAAGCACGGCCCTCTCTCTGTCGCAGATAAGGCGGACCGCAACCGACTGGACGCGCCCGGCGCTTAAGCCGCGCCTGACTTTATCCCACAGCAGCGGGCTTACCTTATAGCCAACGATGCGGTCAAGTATGCGCCTAGCCTGCTGTGCGTCTACCTTGTGCATGTCTACCTGTGTCGGTTTTTTTAGAGCGTTCTCAATTCCTTTTTTTGTTATTTCCGTAAAGAGTACGCGGAAGACGGGAATCTTATTTTTTTCGCCGAGCGCTTCTTGAATGTGCCATGCTATGGCCTCACCCTCACGGTCGGGGTCAGGGGCCAGGTAAATTTCCGAAGCGTTTTTCGAGGCCTTTTTAAGCTCGGTTATGATCTTGCCCTTGCCGCGAATGGTCTCGTATACCGGTTGAAAATCGTTATCAACGTCAACGCCAAGCTTGCTTTTGGGCAGGTCCCTGATGTGTCCGACTGTTGCCATTACTTTGTAGCTGCGTCCAAGGTACTTATTAATCGTCTTTGCCTTTGTAGGCGACTCTACTATGATAAGTTTTTTCATTGTCCCTGTGATTTCATCCCGCATAGCGGGTTTAATAACTACGAATTAGCTCAGATGTCTTTATTAACATGCTGCCTTTTAATACCCCGTAGTTTGTTGCGAGGCAGCTCATCCCGCATAGCGGGTTTAATAACTACGAATTAGCTCAGATGTCTTTATTAACATACTGCCTTTTAATACCCCGTAGTTTGTTGCGAGGCAGTAGTGCCCGCGTGGCGGGTTTAATTGTCTGTAATGCCTGCGTGTTTAAAGCGGCGCATGTGCGAATCTACTAAAATCTCATTACAAATAAATTGCCCGGCTGCTGCTCTATTACTCCTTTTAGTTCCATGTCAAGAAGCAGGAGAGAAAGCTCCTGAACGGTCATCCCGGTTTGTTGTGAAATTTCATCAATATGCAGTGGACCGCCTGAAAGCGACTCGGCCACCCGCTGCGTTTCTCCTGTAAGGGCGATGCGTGAGTTTTGTGAACTTGTTTCCGTGTCATCTCCCGTGTCTTGCTCGCCTGTTTTCCGGTCAAATAATTCTCCGGGCCAGAGAACGTTGAATATGTCGCGGGCGTCTTCAACGAGCGCTGCCCCGTCTTTTATAAGCTTATTTGTGCCCTGGCTTGATTTATCCCGTGCCCTTCCTGGCAGGGCAAAGACTTCTTTTCCTCCTTCAAGTGCAAGGCGCGCCGTCATCATGGCGCCGCTCTTTAGCGGGGCCTCTGCTACCAGAACGCCCTGAGAAATGCCGCTCACGATCCTGTTGCGGAGTGGAAAATTTCTCGGAAGCGGCGGCGTATTCATTGGAAATTCGCTGAGCAAAAGCCCCTTTTCGGCTATTTCGTCATAAAGCTTTTTGTTTTCCCTCGGATACACCCTGTCAATCCCGGTGCCAAGCACGGCCACGGTGTGGCCGTCTGCCGAGAGCGCCCCTTTATGTGCCGCAGTGTCGCAACCCCTTGCCATCCCGCTTGCCACCACTATGCCGGCTGTGGCAAGTTCTGCCGCTATTTGTTCGGACATGGCAAGTCCGTAGTGAGTAGCGCGTCTTGTACCCACGATCGCAATAACCGGGCGCGTTTTTTCGTAAAAAGAACCCCTTGTGTAAAGCACAAGCGGCGGGTCGTATATATGTCTGAGCGAGTCCGGATATCGAGTGTCTACCAAAGTAATTATGGTTATATTATTTTTGCCGGCAAGTTCAAGTTCTTTTTCAATCCGGTCAAAACACCCGGCCTTGTCCTTTCCTGTTTTTGTTTTTGAATTTTGCTTTCTACGCTCCTTTTGTTTCTCAAATATGTCGCAGAGGTTTTTGCGTTGAAGGTGCGTGTCGCCGCCACTGTTCCCATCATTATCAACGACAATATCAATAAGGCCAAGGGTCTGTGCCGTTTCCTTGCCCTTTATTTCGCTTAACGCAAGCCAGTATTTGAGCTCCTCTATTTCCATGTCTAAGTACTGTCAAACCCATTTAGCAGGGGGGGTGAATTTTTTTGTCAGTTTATATTTATCGCATTAACTCTATGAAAAACAAAAAAAGAAAATCGGGATGACATGAGCGCCATCCCGACATCCCTATTTTGGCAAACCTGACAGGCCGACCTTTTTTACTTCCTTATGGTTGTCCCTGCATAGTCTCCGAGATGCACGGTGTCAGTGGATTCTACAATAAAAACCGAGGAAGAACTTTCCTTTGTTTTTACGATGATTCCTTGGCCAAGAACGTATTCAGGCAGGATGATTTCCAATTTTTTGTTAAGAGGGTCTTTGACAATGCTTCTTTTTCTGTAGAACACCAGCATGTTGCCTACTTGAAGTCCGTCATCGGTTCCCTTGTCTATATAAAGTATTTCCCGCAGCCCTGTTTCATACATGTTATCAAACGTGGATATTACCAAGGCCTGAATGTCCTCGGTGGCGATAATCACCTTTATCTTGCTTATAGGTTCTTCGTAGGGTATGAGAAAGGCGTCCGGTCCGACTTCCTTGTATGCAACTTCTATTTTCCCCTCAAAATAATCGCCTGTTTTGGTGATGACAATTTCACCGATGACGTCGTAGTCGCTTCCAAGATAACGTCTGGTTTCAGGGTTATAGATTCTTTTTCCTGCCTTGCAAACGGTAAAACGGTCGCCTACTTCAACAGGGGTGTCATTTTTCATAGAAAGAAATACACTGTCGCCCTCATTCAGGTAAAGCTTTTCCGCGTCAGTGGGCTTTACTATCACGCCGCTCTTCTCGAATGCCTTTTTTGTTACAAACCCGGCTCTTTTCATGAGGCCGGATTTGACGTCCAGCACGGTGTCGAAGAGTAACACAGGTTGTTTGCCGAGTTTGGTCACAGGCAGGTCAGGCGTGTCGTATGCTGTGTCAACAAGTCTTTTTACTGCAAGGCCTGAGGGTATAATAACTATTCCTTCCGGGGTAATTCTTACAAGGTCGCCAGGGTATATAAGGTGTGGGTTTTCGATTCTCGGATTTGCCTTCCATAGTTCAGGCCACCTGAAGGGGTTTTCCAGGAAATTTTCCGAGATGTCCCACAGTGTGTCTCCTTTGACAACGGTGTATTCTTTTATCTCCTGTTTCTGAGTTTGCTTTTGCTGTTGTGCTGTGTCAGGGGCAAGCGGCGAACTTTTCTCATTTTCCGCCATAGCAGCTATAGGCAGACCAGGGCTTATGGTAAACCCCGTAATTATGAAAAGGACGATCAAAGCAGCGTATGTTTTTCTCATATCTGTCGCCTCGTTTAGTTTTGTTAAAGGTTTTTAAGCCTTTTTTCGGCCTTTAGAGCGGCTCCTGAGTCAGGATAAAGCTTTGCTATGTCTCTAAGAACCAGGATGGCTTTTTCTTTTTCACCAAGTTCAATGAGCGAGTAGGCGGTTTTTAACATTGCATCCGGGGCCTTGTTGCCTTCCGGATATTTGTCCGTTACTTTGGAAAAGTGCAGGAGCGCTTCAGAGTACAAGCCCTCCGTGTAAAATGATTCTCCAATCCAGTACAGGGCGTTATCAGAAAGTTGGTTGTCCGGGTAGTGCTTTACGATTTCCACAAACCTCGTTCTTGCCTCTGCGTACCGTCCTGCTATGAAAAGATTCACTCCGCCCTGGTAAAGGACTTCAGGGGCGAGCGCGGGTTTACTCGCAGGTTTACTAACGGGCTCCCGGGAAATAACCATCTTGGGTTCTTTGGACAATAAATCTGCATTTGTATAGGTCACGGTTGGAAGAGCCTGTTTTGTTTCTTTTGTCCCGGACCCTCCTGATACGTCTTTTAGCTTTACTACTTTAAGCCCTGCCGGCGGCGTGTCGGCAACCGGCGCAACCGACACCGAAGAGGCAACGGTAAAACCGCTCCTTGAGGTGACAAGTCGCTCGGCATTGGTCTCTACTTTTTCCTGAAGCAGCAGGAATTTGTTGTTAAGCTCCTCAAGCCTTCTGTTTGTTTCCGACATGGACTTTTTAAGGCTGAGTATCTCCTGATCTTCCACCCGCACAGGACTATCGGGACGGCTCTCCATGCCGGTGCAGCCGGAAAGCATAATGGTTGCAAGCGGCAGGGCAAGTAAGACAGTGTGTTTTATAGATTTATAACGCATTATTTTGAAAATAGTCCGGTTTTAAGGTTTTGTCAAGCACAATCTGGTTATTGTTATGTTTTTTCAGAGCCTGCCCGTTTTTTCAGTGGGCGTTTTTATTGTGATCTCGTATATTTTTTTTAGTATTTCTTTTCTGCCGTTTCCGGTAAGGGCTGAGAAAAAACAGCTTTCGTGAAGGTTGATAGAAAGCGCGCGCCTTACCTTGGCGCTTTGCTGGAACAGGCGGTTTTTCGAGAGCTTGTCGCTTTTTGTAAAAACCGTGGTAACCGGAACACCGGTTGACTCAAGCCACCTGTAAAGCCGCTGTTCGCTCTCCCCGGCCTCTCTTCTCGGGTCGAGTAGTACTATGGCGGCGCTGAGCGCCTGGGCACACTCAAAGTACTCTTCTATAAACTTACCCCACGTTTGTCTTTCTTTTAGCGGAGCCTTTGCGTAGCCAAAGCCCGGCAGATCAACCAGGTAAAAGGCCTTGTTGATCAGGTAGAAGTTGATGGTACGTGTCTTGCCTGGCACCGAACTTGTCTTGGCAAGGCCCTTCCTTATTAGCAGCTTGTTGATTAGCGACGACTTGCCAACGTTGCTTTTCCCTATAAGCGCAATCTGAGGCAGTCCGTCCGTTGGGTACTGCCCGGGACCGACTGCGCTGATTATAAACTCTGCCGAGCGGATCTTCACTGTTTTATTTAACTCGTAACCGAGATGACTTCGTCATACGTTGTTATGCCTTCGAGCATTTTCTTTATGGCGCTTTCCCGGAGGCTTATCATGCCTTCGGAGCGCGCTGTTTTTCTTATGTCAGGGACGTTACCGCCTTCGGAGGTAAGCTCCTTTATTTTATCTGAAAAATCCATGAGTTCGAATATTCCGTCCCTGCCTTTATAACCCGTACCCCGGCACTCAACACAGCCCTCGCCGTAGTGTATTGTGTAGGGTTTTTTAGTAAGTCCGAGGAACTCTATCTCTTCCGGGCGCATTGGGCGCTCTTTTTTGCAGTCTTTACAAATCTTCCTTACGAGTCTCTGGGCTGCTATGCCAAGCACGGTAGCCGAGATAAGAAAAGGCGGTACGCCAAGGTCGATAAGCCTTGTTACGGATGTCGGGGCGTCGTTTGTATGGAGTGTGGACAGGACGAGGTGTCCTGTGAGCGCTGCCTGGACAGCGTTTGACGCGGTCTCTTTGTCCCTGATCTCTCCAACCATTATTATGTCCGGGTCCTGGCGCAGGATTGTCCTCAGTGTCGAGGCAAAGTCAAGTCCGACTTTTGGCTGCACGGCGACCTGGTTAAACTCTTCTATGACCATCTCTATGGGGTCCTCGATGGTGACTATGTTTACCTCGGATGAGGCGAGCGAACGAAGAGCTGAATAAAGCGTCGTCGTCTTACCACTTCCGGTCGGGCCGGTTACGAGCACAATGCCGTAGGTCTTCTTTAGATATGTGTTCATGGCCTCGTATTCTCTGTTATAGAAGCCAAGGTCTTTTATGTCCTGGCACAGGATGTCGGGGTCGAATATTCTGATGACGATTTTTTCGCCAAAGGCCGTTGGCATTGTGGATATCCTGAGTTCTATCTCGCGGTCGTGAAATTCTGTTTTTATCCTGCCGTCCTGGGGCCGTCTTTTTTCGGCGATGTCCAGGCGCGAGAGTGTTTTTATGCGGGAGACCACGGAGGGGTGAACGGGTTTGGGTATGGTGTGAATGTTATGCAGCACTCCGTCTATGCGGAGCCTCACAAGGGTTATTTCCCGTTTTGGCTCTATGTGTATGTCGCTTGCCCCCTGGTCGTAGGCGTAGTAGAGCAGGTATTCTACGGCCTTAACTATGTGCTGGTCGGTTGCCTCTATTTCGTTTGCGCCCTTGAGTTTTACGAACTGTTCGAGGTTGCCGAGGTCTATGGTCCCGCCCATTTGCTGTTCCGCGGCAACCACGGAGGAGCGGAAGCCGTGGAATTCGCGAACGATTCTCAAGATGTCGGACTTTGAAGCAAGCACAAGGCTCACTTTCATTTTCGAGGTGCGCGTGAGGTTATCGATACTCTCTAAGTTAAACGGGTCTGCAACGGCAAGCGTTACCACGCCGTTCTCTTCTGCGATCGGCACGATCAGGTGGCGCTGCGCGAAAGGACGCGGAATCTTTGATGTTACAACGTCAAGGTCGAGTTGCAGCGGGTCGATTTTTATGTAAGGCAGGTCTACTTCCTTTGCAATGGCAACGGTAATTACGTCTTCGGTCAGCAGCTTGCCCGTTTCCGGGGTCTTAAAGTTAAACGATGCGATGACCTCCGCCGGGCTTACGCTTTCTGCGATTGTCTGGTGGCGTCTGGAGGAGAAGGTCTGGCGCATTTTGTGAAGCCTTGCGCGCTGGCTCTCGCCCTTTATAAAAATCTCTTTCCGGTCCTCGGGGCTTATGAGCTTTCCCTTTAAAATCAGGTCTGCTACATATTCAAGGGTAAGGGATTTTTCTTTTTCAATTGTGACGGTCTTACTCACTTTGTTCTCCGTTTACTGCGCGCGGCCGGCCTTGTTTACCGGGCATTTTTATAACCTGCGAGTTTTCTATTTTTCGTTCTTTCAAAATAGCTTCGAGCAGCTTGTTCGTTTTGCCCACTTCTTTTTTTAAATCGTCCATCTTGTCCTTTATGCCGAACACAGAGAACGGCAGGGCAATCCAGAGTATAATAAAGACGCCAAGGGCGACAAAGAAAAAAAGCAGGAAGGCCCCGGCCATGGGAGAGCCGCCACTCATAATAATCTCTCCTTAAGAAACGCGGGCAAAGAACTCTCTTCGACCTCTTGCTGTGAGCCGCTCTCCATGTCTTTAAAAGTCACAACGCCGCCATCAAGCTCATTGTCACCAAGTATTATAACATATTTTGCCCCTAATCGGTGTGCACGCTTCATGGAGGTTTTTAGTGATGCGTTTTTATGTTCGGCAATAATGCGGGCGTTGTCGCCGTTTATTGTTATCTCTCTCAGGCGTGACGTAATTTGTGCGCTTTTTGCCCTTGCCCTGTCACCCATTGGGATAAAAACAGTAAGAGGCGGGGCGGGCAGAAGCTTTTCGTCTACAAGCAGCGAGAGCCGCTCCATGCCAAGTGCAAACCCGAAGCACGGGGTGTCGGGTCCGCCGAGTTCCTTTACAAGTTTGTCGTAACGTCCTCCGGCTGCAACGGCGTTTTGCGCCCCAAGCGGACCGCCAGGGCCTGCCGTTACCTCGAAAGTCGTTTTTGAATAATAGTCAAGTCCGCGTACCATCCGTGGATTTACCAGGGCCGGAACGCAGGCGTTTTTTAATGCAGTCTTAACAGCATTAAAGTGTTCGCAGCAGTCAGGGCAAATTGAGGCTTCAAGTGGCGGGGCGTCATTAGTAAGTTCAATGCATTTTGGGGTTTTGCAATCAAGCGCACGTAAGGGGTTTTCGTCTATTCTCCTCTGGCAGTTGTCGCAAAGCTCGCTGCGTTTGGCTTTGAGAAAACAAGTCAATTCGGTTTTATATTTTGCCCTGCACTCGGGCATGTCGCACCCAAGAGAGTTTATCTCGAAGTTCACGTCTTCGACTCCGAGACGCAACAAAAGCCTGTGGAGCATCTCTATTGTTTCCGCGTCTACGCCGGGCGCGGCTTCGCCAAACACCTCGGCCCCGATTTGATAGAACTGCCTGTAGCGGCCCTTTTGCGGCCGTTCGTAGCGGAACATCGGGCCTGTGTAAAAAAAACGGGTAACAGGCGAGTCGTTGTAGAGCTTATTTTCGATAAATGCCCTGACGGCCGGGGCCGTGCCTTCCGGACGCAGGGTGAGGGACTCACCCTTGCGGTCGGGAAAGGTATACATCTGTTTTTCTACAATATCGGTCGTGTCCCCGATGCTTCTAAGAAAAAGCTCGGTCTTCTCAAGCACGGGCAGACGGGCGTGACCAAAGCCGTAGGAGCTGAATACGGCACTTGCTTCGTTCTCTATATGGTCCCACATCTTGCTTTGTGCGGGCAGTATATCGTTAAAACCTCTAATGCTCGTTATGTTCATTTTTTAATTATTTATAATAGTCTTTTGGATTGGTGTTTTGTTAGTAAGTTTTTGCCTGACAACGCAATAGCTTGGTTTTTAACATAAATAAGCGTAAACCACAAACTTAATTCATTGCCAGCATGGCGGGTTTAATTTTTCTATGTTGTTTTTTGTGTGCTCGGGGCATTGTACCCTTGTACATAGCGCAGCCGTTTATGTTTTGGTCTTTAATGATGGTAGTAGTTGAAAAAAGTTTGGTTTTCCGGATGCAGGAAAAAAGGTGAAAATACAAATGAAAGGTACGGAAAAAGAAAAACCTTGTGTAGGTGATGGCTACTGTTATTTGTCTCCGTCAAGCGACAGCAGCTCCATTATTAAATCGTCAAGGGGTTTTTCCTTGTCAGGCGGGGTGTCCGTGGTTTTTGCGGCGGCGCGGTCAGGCTTTTTAGGTGTTGCTTTTTTCGAGTTAATCGGGCGGGGGCCTTTTTCAAAGTACCCCTGCTTTATAAGTTTTAAAAGTTTGCCGTGTTGTTCATCCATAAGTTCCTGAACCACGTCGTCGAGTTTGTCGAATTTGATGATGTCGGCATAGGAGGTCTTTTGAGTTGCAAGTATGGTGCCGCCCTTGAACACAATGGTAGTGATGGTAGGGTTTTTAACCCCACCGTCTTCGGTCTGTATGTGGTAGGTATCTCCTTTAAAAGGAATGTTCTGGTTGAGTCCAAGCCGCATCTGGCCAGCTCCTTTGAGTAAGTTTACAAGTAGCCCGGTTAATACCGTTCAATATATATTTTTACCATATTTTCAGCTTATGTGCAAGTACCGTCGGCCCGAGGCTGTAGCTTCGGGCCGCTCTAATGCGCAAGTAAATCCTTGCATGTCTTGCCGGACATCTTAAGTCGTGCAGATATATTTACATTACCAGCCAGAGCTCGTATTGTTCTTATGATTTTACTGTCGTCTCCAAGCCGTAATATTTTCCGGGAAGTGAAAAAAACCTGTTGTCATCAGGTTTTTTTTAAGTTACTCTATGTGGTAAGTTAGCGTCCGGCACAGGGTATGATTTTGTTTTTTTAGTCTTAACGTTTAACAGAGTCTGCGGGGAAAAGGGAAGGGGGGAGCTAAATTATCAGTATTTTTTCATTCATGTTTTCTGCTTCTTTACTCCGGTCCAAATTCCGGAATTACTATCACATTTCTTTTTTTTCATCATCTTGCAAGTTGCACCGACTACTCACCAGTGTCCACTCATCAGAGTCCATTCATCTTAAGGGTATTTCCAGCACGAACGGAACTTTACGCGGCCTCGCCTTGCGCGGGGCTGGAGCGTAGATAAATATGGAGCGGGTTTTTAAAAATATTTGCCCGGACCGCGAGTTCTTCGGCAGGGAAAGGGAGATAAGCTATATTTCGGCCAGGGCGCAGACCCAGGAGCAGAGTTTCGCCGGGCTCTACCTGTGCGGCAAGAGGTGGGTAGGCAAGAGCGAAGTGCTTAAGCGCGCCTGCAACCTGCTCTACAGCGAACAGAGCCAAGTCGCTCCTATCTATTACCGGTTTGGACGCAACCAGGGGTGTGAGCAGTTTGCAGAGGATTATTTAAAAGAGGTTGTAAAGCAGTTTATTGCTTTTTTAAAAAGAG
The DNA here is from genome assembly GCA_965371305.1 of uncultured bacterium. Taxonomy (GTDB): domain Bacteria; phylum Desulfobacterota; class GWC2-55-46; order GWC2-55-46; family DRQE01; genus CBDUXY01. The sequence goes on along the minus strand of CBDUXY010000021.1, from coordinate 7,368 downwards.
ACCTTAACATTGCAAGGAGGGAGGTTTCGCTTGCCGGACTCAGGAAGTTGATTTTCGATGCGCCCGGCGCGCTTGAGTGTCTTGATGAGTTTATTACAAGACACATGGAGCATAAAAAAACAAATGACCGGACAGCGCTTTTAAAAAATGCCCTGAGCCTGCCGCAGTTCATAACCGAGCGTACCGGAAGGCCTGTGTTTTTATTGCTCGACGACCTTGACCACGCCAGAACCGGTATGTTTGGTGGTGGTGGGGAGGAGGGTATACTTGGCCAGTGTCTTGACATGCTTTTTTCAGGCGCGGTGGGGTTTGTCGCCTCCGGCTCTACAAAGAGGATTATAGAGCCGGGCAGTACCGGCGGCGCCCTGGAAGTGCTCGCCCTTGGCGGCCTTGACCACTCGACAAGTGTCGAGATGATGATCAACATGTGCCGCGACCACGGGGTCGAGTACGACAGCGACACGCTTACGCTTGGCGCCGAGCTGCTCGCGGGCAACCCTATGTATATAAAAAGTATCATCAGGGGGGCCGCCGCCGCAAGCTCAGGATGTGAGAAGATTGTAACCTTGCGGGATTTTTTCAATCTTTACGTGGACGAAGTAACGGAAGGTTCTATTGCGGTTTGCCTGCGCTCACTTGTGGCGCTTAAAGATGTTACCTCTCTTCGCGCTCTTTATGCCTGTGCCAACTCGGACAAGGCAATATTTGAAAACGACCTTGCCGACAGACTCGGGCTTGGCCGGGTAAGCCCGGGGGCGGAGACAGAGGGCGCGGGGACGCCTGAAGACTCAGACCTTATCGAAAAAGACTGTGGAATTTTGAAGTGGGTCGGCGACGACGTATCAAAGGATTTTGTAAACTATATTTACGCAAGGGACGTACTCGGGGTCGGGGGCGAAGAGGCCAGGACTGAGCTTTTGCTGAAAAGACTTAAGCAGGGGTTTTTCCTGCAGGGGCAGTACGCGTGCGGAAGGTTTGCCGCGGACGTTACGGAGCTTGCCTCGGAGTTCGACGGTCAGGTGGTGGGGAAGAGGTTTTTTAGAGCCCTGCCGTTGGAGACTGGCGCGGACGCGGATGAGGGGAAGGACAAGGACAAAAAGGCTAAAAAAACTAAAAAGAATGTAAAGCCGCTTAACGGGCAAGACGAGGAGGAAGGCACAGGCGAGGGTGCTGCCACCGACAATATGACGTTACCCAGAGTCGCCGGATGTTTTGAGGCGACAAGGTGGGAGGGGGATGTAAACGATTTTCCCATACTAATTGTCCGTGGGTTCCAGGGGCAGAGGTACGACGAGGGTAACGAGGTGTCGTGGCTTGTATGGATAAAGCAGGATTTAACAACCGTAAGCGCGCTCGACGTTGAAGGTTTTATAAAAAGAACTGTTTTTTTGACGGAAAAGTTAAAGGGCGCCAGGGTGGTCAGGTGGATGGTGGCGCTTGAGGGTTTTTCGCAGGACGCGCTTACCGTTGCGACGAGAGAAGGCATATGGTCGTCAAGCGGGGCGCAGCTTCGGGCCTTAAAGGAGCTTATAGCCGAGTGTGGTCGCGGTAGTGCCGGGGGCAGTAAGGGTGTTAAGTTCATCGACGCGTCGCAGATGAAGGAGTTCGAACTGGTACTCCCGATCTCTAACATGGCAGAGCTTGTGGCCGTGAGGGCGATAAGCGAGATAGCCGGTGAGATGGGTTTTGGTGACGATGCGATCGCGCAGATCAAGGCTGCCCTGGTAGAGGCGTGTATAAACGCCTTTGAGCACAGCAAGGTGAGGAACGCCTCTGTTCGTCTTCGGTTTGTTGTCGGAAGTGACAGGCTCTCGTTGCACGTGCAAAGCTCGGGGCGCGTGTTTGACGGCCCGTTTACCGACGAGGAAAATACAACCGGCGCGCAAGAACACGGCAAAGACGCAACTTATAAAAGAGGGCGCGGCATTGAAATAATGAAAGGCCTCATGGATACGGTTAAATACGAGAAACTCATGGGCGGGACCAAGCTTGTTATGGTGAAATTATTGGATAAAGAAGGGAGCGTAAAGTTATGATAAGTGTAAGGGAGAAAAAAGATTGTCCGTCCAGCAGCATTGTTTTTTACGCGGATAATTATATAAATGACATTGAAGGAGAGATGCTCGAAAAACTCTGTCAGGAGCATTTTGATAAGGGTATAGAGCATATCATCATAGATTTTTCAAACACAGAGCTTGTAAATTCAATCGGCATATCCATTCTTATCGGTATTGTTGAAAAGATTAAGGACCGGAAAAACAGGCTGTTCTTTTCCGGTCTTGGAAAAGTGAATCAGCAGATCTTTAATATGTGCGGACTTACCAAACACGTAGAAGTGTTTGACAGTGAAAAAGACGCATTAGAACAAATCAATCCGGGCTGACACCAGGTGCTGGACTGTTTTGGTTTTGGCCTATGTACGTACGGAACAAGTGACTGTTGTACAATTCGCCGTGCGCGGCACCTGCGGTGGGTGAATTCAGCAATTAGTTTTTAGACTGACGGAACTAAAAGATTTACAAATGAACATTTTATAATTCGCCGTGCGCAGCACCTGCGGTGGGCGAATTCAGCAATTAGTTTTTAGATTGACGGAACTTAAAAGACGCAAACAGGTGTTTTATTATTTGGAGTGCGCAGCGCCTGCGGTGGGCGAATTCAGCAATTAGTTTTTTAGACTGACGGAACTTAAAAGACGCAAACAGGTGTTTTATTATTTGAAGTGCGCAGCGCCTGAGCGCAGGGAAGAAGGGGGTGTTGTTTATGGAAGATATAGATATGAAGGTTGAAAGGCTGCTTTTTAACCTTAACGCCTTGACCGACCTTGGCGAGGGCATAAGTGCTTCAAAGAATTTAAGCGCCGATTTGAAGGTGGCCCTGTATATGGTCATGGGGACGTTTGCCGTATCAAAAGGGGTTTTGTTTAAATACGATAGCGAGACGAATGGATTAAATTGCCTTGTGTCCAAGGGGATAGAGGCCGCCCCGGATGAAATTGCGATAAAGCTTGACAAGGCGGCTTTGGCCGAGCTTGTGATTTACTGTAATAAGCCGGTTGACGTTACAGGCCCCAAGCGCCCCGTGGCGTTGTGGGCAAGGGGCGGGGAGTTGCTTGAACGCATCGGGGCAAGAGTGGTCGTGCCCCTGACCGTAAAGGGCGAACTCTTAGGTCTTATCGTCATAAACGAAAAGTTCTCAGGCGAAAAGTTTACAAGTTATGACTTTCGCTTGATGTCGGTCATGGCGCTTCATATAGCCGTGAGCCTGCACAACCATTCACTTTTAAGAAAGCTTGTGCATAAGTATAATGAAAATCAAATTCTTTACGACAATTTAAATAGCATTTACCAGGAAACCATATTTGCCTTTTCCACGGCAATCGATGCCAAGGACGCATATACAAAGGGGCACTCACACAGGGTCTCCACTTATTCGTCCATGCTTGCGGCAGAGCTTGGCTGGGGCGCGAAGAATGTTGAAGGTATTCGAATAGCAGGGCTTTTGCATGATATAGGCAAGCTTGCGGTGGACAAGACCATAATAAACAAGTCATCGCAACTTACGAAACACGAGTTCGAAGAGATGTATTCTCATCCGGTTATAGGTTATGACATACTTTCAAGGATAAAATTTCCCTGGAACGATATACAGACGACGGTGCGTCATCACCATGAAAAGATTGACGGCACGGGTTATCCGGACAACCTTAAAAATGACAACATTCCGACAGGGGCAAAGGTCATGTCGTTTGTGGACGCATTCGACGCAATGACGACCGATCGGCCTTACCGGCAAAAACTCTCTCTTAAGCAGGTTATGAGGGAGATAAGAAAATTTTACGGCGTGCAGTTCGACCCGGCCATAGTAGTGCCGTTTTTTACTCTCCTTTGCAGGGAGGCCCTTGGAGAGGTTAAAAGACCGGTCATCATACCGTTGCTTACTTATGAGATAGGGGCAAAGACCGTGGAAGATATTGTTGAGATATTCCCGGATGTGTCGTTATAGGCGGTGCTTGCACACGGCAGATGTCGCAACAGTCATTAGTTCCGTTTGGGAAAGAAGCCTGTTTATGAATTTGCTCGCCGCAGGCGTTGCGCACGGCAGATGGTGCAATAGTTATTTGTGGATTTTAAGCTCCGTAAACCTGAAAACTAATTGCTAAATTTGCACGCCGCAGGTGCTACATGGCGTTTAAGACATGTTTTACTGTTTTTGCGTATTCCGTGTCAGGGTCGCGTAAAATCCTGAGAAGTTTTCCAACAAAGATCAGTTCATCAGGGGAGAGTCCTGCAAATTCAACCAGCGAGGAAACGTCACTTCTTCGTAACTCGCTGTATGGCTGTGCGTTTTCGCTTGCCGTTAAAATGGGCCTTTTTTCAATCCCCGGCCTGTACGTCTCTCCGTCCCCGCGAAGCAGCCAGTCCACAGAGAGTCCGTAGATGTTTGAAAACTTTATCACCAGGCTTGGTGGGAATGTGCCTCTTTTTTTGTAGTTGGAGATTGCCTGTGGTGTAATGCCGAGAATTCGTGCTACTTTAGAGTCGTTCTTGAGACGTCCTGCCAGCTTCATACGTCCGATTACGTTATCAAAGCTAACTGTCATGATGTGTCCTCCTCAATTCTGCAGTATGTTTGCAGTATGATCAACGTTGATGTTTCTAAGTTAACATCATTTCTATAGGAAAATCAAATATAATTCCTGTATATAACAAGGGTATTTGATTTGTTTGTCCTGAATATCGGTCTACAGGTCTCTGTGTGTGGTTGAATTTAACCGTATGGTGGGCTTAAAATGTATGCCCTGGTTCATTCGTTTAATTTAAAACAGGTTTAAGGCGCCGCAAGCCGGATGTCATTTGATTGACAAGACCATCGCATAAGGCTACCATAAAATACTCTTGAAATACTCTTGGCAAAGGTGGTCGGTTTTTTGTTAATTGCTGTTGGGTTGGTTGCCACAGACAGGTAAATGACAAATAAGGAGAATGTTTATGCCAAATAAAACAAAAGGCGAAACAAAAGGCAAAACAACAGAAAACATAATAGACGTATTAATGGAAGAAAAACGCCACTTTCCCCCGAGTGAGGAATATAAAAAGAACGCTCACGTCAAGGGTATGGAAGAGTATGAGGCTCTTTACGCCGAGAGCGTAAACGACCCGGACGGGTTCTGGGCGCGTATGGCTACCGAAGCGCTTGACTGGACACAAAAGTGGGACAAGGTCTGCGAGTGGGATTTTGCGGAAAATGTAGAGAAAAAGCCTTACGTAAAGTGGTTCCTGAATGGCAAGTTAAATGCATCGTACAATTGTATAGACCGGCACCTGCTTACGTCAAAAAGAAACCAGGCCGCCATAATATGGGAAGGCGACGACGGCTCGGTTCTGACAATTACGTATCAGCAGCTTAGTTGCGATGTCGGACGTTTTGCAAACGTTTTAAAGAAAAAAGGAGTTAAGAAAGGCGACCGTGTGGTGATTTATCTGCCAATGATACCTGAGATGGCGGTCAGCATGCTTGCCTGCGCCCGCATAGGGGCCATACACTGCGTGGTGTTCGGGGGGTTCAGTTCGTCTTCGCTCTCGGAGAGGATTCGAGACTGCGGGGCCTCGCTTGTTGTTACGGCCGACGAGGGGGTGAGAGGGGGACGCTCGGTGCCTCTCAAGGTGAACGTCGACGGTGCGCTTTCTGATTGCCCGAGTGTAAGGGACGTTATAGTGGTCAGGAGGACCGGTGGCGACGTCGTCATGAAAGAAGGGCGCGACACTTATTGGGACGAAGAGGTTTCGGCTGGCGATATTACCGACCTGTGCAAGCCCGAGGAGATGGACTCGGAAGACCCGCTCTATATCCTCCATACAAGCGGGTCTACCGGCAAGCCAAAGGGAGTGCTCCATACAACCGGTGGTTATTTGTTGTACTCGGCCCTTACGTTTAAGTGGGTGTTTGATTACAAGGATGGCGACATATACTTCTGCACGGCTGATATCGGCTGGGTTACGGGACACAGCTACATAGTGTACGGCCCTCTTGCCTGCGGGGCAACGACTATGATGTTCGAGGGTATACCCACTTATCCGAACCCGGACAGGCTCTGGCAGATAGTGGATAAGCACAAGGTGAACATACTTTACACGGCGCCGACCGCTATAAGGGCCCTTATGAAACACGGGGACGAGTGGGTGAAAAAGCATGATCTTTCAAGTTTACAGCTTCTTGGCTCTGTCGGAGAGCCGATAAATCCGGAGGCCTGGATGTGGTATCACGACATCGTCGGCAAGGGGAAGTTGCCGGTCATTGACACATGGTGGCAGACAGAGACCGGCGGGATCTTGATAAGCCCGCTTCCAGGGGTTACAACGCTTAAGCCCGGAAGTGCGACAAAGCCTTTTTTCGGTGTTGTGCCCTCTATCTTGACTGAAGAAGGAAAGCCTGCCAAAGCCAATGAGGGCGGTTATCTGGTAATAGAAAAACCATGGCCGGGCATGCTTCGCGGCACCTATGGAGACGCGGAAAACAAGCGTATGAAAGAAGTCTATTTTACGCGTTTCCCGGGACATTACTTTACAAGCGACAGCGCCCGGGTGGACGAGGACGGGGATTTTTGGCTCATGGGCAGGATGGACGACGTGCTTAACGTTTCAGGGCACAGGCTTGGTACGGCTGAGGTGGAGAGCGCGCTTGTGGCGCACGACTCAGTCGTCGAGGCGGCGGTCGTCGGTTATCCTCACACTGTGAAGGGCGAGGGTATATACGCCTTTGTAATTTTGAAAGAGGGATTTAATGCAGACGACGAACTCCTTGTTGAACTCACGACATATGTGCGCAATGTGATAAGTCCCATTGCAAAACCCGATAAATTGCAGTTTGTCGCGGGGCTTCCCAAGACCAGGAGCGGAAAGATAATGCGAAGGATACTTAAGAAGATAGCAGCACATAAGATAGACGAGGTCGGCGACATCTCAACCCTTGCAAACCCGGACGTCGTAGAGGAGATTGTGAATAACAGGGTATGATTTGTAGGTTCAGCCGGGCAACACCTTGTTTTAGGCGAAAATCTTAGTCGGCTGTTTGTTTATTTTTAGTAATTTGAAATAAAAAAAGCGCGCAACCTTTAAGAAGGTGCGCGCTTTTTATTTGCATGCTTATTGATTATTGTATTGCTGACCACGCCTTAATCGCGCGGTCCTCTTGAAAACTTTTTCATTGCCTCGATGCGTCTTTTTTGCGCTTCCTGGCGTTTGCGTTTGCGTTTTACGCTTGGTTTTTCGTAAAACCTTCTTTTCTTTATTTCCTTGAAGGTACCGTCTTGAGCAAGTTTTATCTTCAGTATATTAAGAGCTTTTTAAATCTGGTCGTCAAAAACTT
>CBDUXY010000020.1:0-22489 GCA_965371305.1 uncultured bacterium | reverse complement strand
CCGTTTCAAAATAATGAAGTCAACCCTGTATATTTGCCCCTGTTGCAGGGCTCTAAAATTCCGTACCCAACTCACCGGCCGCCTTCTTAAGCATGTGTTCGGGCTTCTGGCCGCGTATACGTTCATACTCTTTGAATATCTCTTTCCTGATCATGTCCATGGTCGACTTGTCTGTCGGGTATACCATGTCTATGAAGTTGCCGTTTCTGATCCTTTTTGACGGCATTGCGATGATATAACCGAAATGCTCTTCTATCAGTCTTAAATCTTTTACAATCAGGCAGTCGTCAAACGTGATATTCACAAGGGCCTTGAGTGTTTTGCTGCCAGCAACAGGCGTTATACTAACTTTTGTTATGCGCATATCCGTATGTCCTTTCCTTGTGTGACGGCTAGTGTGTGTTTAAGGGGCGGTGGTGGAGCAAGCGTGTCGTTGTCTACGATGGTATCTGCAACATACGACGGCAATTAGATTCTCCTCCCCCCCCCCCTCGGCCCCCAAGCTACCCGGCTCTACTTTAAAAACTGTATCCCGGCCCTGCAACCACTGCCGCCTTTGTCCGGCTTCACCCACCTTACCTCGGCAAAACCCGGAAGCGGGATGCCGATACCGTTATATAGCAGCTCAAAGCTTACAACACTTGAAGGCTCGGGCAGCCTGTCGGTCACTATGCACGCCCCGCCGTAGGATATGTTGAGTGTTTTGCCACTGCCTTCACCTTTTTCCTCTCCCTCATTTGAGCTGTCCATCTTGAGTGTTATGGGTGCGTTGTGTTCTTTACGAATAAATAGGCGCTTTTCCATTTGCTTTCTCCTTGTAGAATTATCAACCGGGTTTTTGTGACCGATTTGAATTTTTTTTTATGTGTATAAATTTAACATAATCCAAACATACCGGTATACTCCCCAAAAGTGTAGTTTGTACTACTCGAAAGTGTAGTTTTCAGGGTTTTTTTATTTATTGAGTAGTCAGGCAGAGTTTTGCCCGGGAATTGTTATCTGAACAATTTAGATAATATGGAAGCCCTGTTTGATACACAGAGCTTGTTCATTATCTTTTTTACGTGGAATTTGATCGTGTCTTCACTGATGCATAACTTCTCTGCTATCTGGCGGTTGGTTTTACCGTGGATGATTTCCTCTACAACCTCGCTTTCCCTTTCGGTAAGAGTGTATCTGGCCCGGATATTCAGGATGTTTACCTGACGCCCTGACACGTACGGCTCTATTACGACCATTGTGTGTGACTGCGTCTGTTCGTCACCGGCCTTGGAAACAGGGGCTATGCGTACCAAGTAGTGGTCGTTACCTCTGGAGATGATGGCGGAGCTGGTTTTTTTTGTTTCCCTGGAACTTGACGTACCAAACGTACCGCTTGCGCAATTGCAGAGTTCAAGGATGTCTGTGGGGATGGGAATGGACGAGGTATGGTAGTGCTCGCCGGTGTTGTTAAGGGCTTTTATAAGGGCTCGCCCCTCTTCGCTGATATAAGACGGCTCCTTATCCGAGTTAAGGATAAGTATGCCAGGTAAAGACCTGTCGCCGATTATATAGTCGGAATCTACCATTTCAGCCTGGGAAAGCATGGCTCCCTCTGGTTCATGTTAGGTTTAGAAGAGCATGAAAACTTCTATTGATTCCTAACAGCCTGTTTTTTGTGTCTTTTTATTTAATTTGCGCGGTTATTTTGATCTGTAATATGTTATAATAAGTTTTAAAAAGAGTCTTTTGAAAGCATATAGTATTTTTACACCGTATTGTTGGTTGAAGTCAATAGGTAGAATTACCTATTTTATTAAGATTGCCTGTATCTTCTTGACATTGTTAACTAATTTATGATAAATTTATTGATAGTTCAGTCCTTTTTATCAAATTTATGAGAAAATTATTATTAATAATAGATGGAATTAAAGACACTACAGCTAAGTTCACAAAGTATTTCCTACTATGAAAGTGATGGGCAGGGGCCTGTTATTGTTTTTGTTCACGGCAATTCACTCTCTTCAAAGTCGTTTAAGCGCCAGTTTGAAAGCCCTCTTGCCCGGAACTACCGCCTGCTGGCAATAGACCTTCCCGGTCACGGCCGTTCGGAGCGGGCAAAAAATCCAGGTAGCATTTATACCTTGCCGGGTTACGCAGCTGTTGTGGCGGAGTTTTCAGAAAAACTCGGCCTTGACGACGCAGTGTTCGTCGGGGCGAGCCTTGGCGGTCATGCCCTGCTTGAAGCGCTCCCCAACTTAAAGGCAGTCTCAGGCCTGTTTATCTTCGGCGCGCCGCCTCTGCCGCTTCCATGCAATACCGACGACGCTTTCCTGCCTAAGGGGGATGAATTGTCTTTTGTGTTTAACCCGGAAGTTTCGGACGAAGAAGTCGAGGTCTTCGTCTCTCACCTGTACAGGGCAGAAACACAAGACAGGTCGGTTGCCGATAGTCAGGATATCTGCAAGACCGACGGAATGGCAAGGGCGGTTTTGGGGCAGAGTTTTATGGCAGGCGCTTACACGGATGAAGTTAAGGCCGTAGCAGACATGACCATACCCCTTGCAATAATACACGGTGATGAAGAACGACTGGTAAACGGCTCGTATTACGACGCCATTAATACACCCACACTGTGGCGCGCGGAAGTGCAGACGATTGCCGGGGCCGGGCACAGTCCTCAGTGGGAGACGCCGGCAGAGTTCAACAGGTTGCTTGATGAGTTTGCACAAGATACGTTAGGGTAAATTGTGGCTTAGCCAGGGAGCCGGGTATCAGAGAGAAGCATGTTGGTTGAAACCTTGCAGTAAGTTATTGGAATCAAACCCGTTATGCGGGGTACAGTGTAAATCAGGGCAACTTTGTAAGTTATTGGAATCAAACCCGCCATGCGGGGCACAGTGTAAATCAGGGCAACTTTGTAAGTTGTTGGAATCAAACCCGCCATGCGGGAGAAAATCTACTCGAAAGCAACGGGGTTGCAAAGGAAAGCATGTTGGTTGAAATCTTGCAGTAAGTTGTTGGAATCAAACCCGCCATGTGGGAGAAAAATCAACTTGAAAGCAACGGGGTTGCAAAGGAAAGCATGTTGGTTGAAATTTTGCAGTAAGTTGTTGGAATCAAACCCGCCATGCGGGAGAAAATCTATTCGAAAGCAACGGGGTTGCAAAGGAAAGCATGTTGGTTGAAATCTTACAGTAAGTTATTGGAATCAAACCTGCCATGCGGGAGAAAAAGTCTTAAACAACTTGAATGATGTGAGTCGGGGCGATATGGAAGGTAGCAGGGAGAAGTTTGTAAATGAGCTGATACGCCGTTGTTCCTTTCTTCACGACCGGCAGAGTTTTATCGATCTGCTTCTTAAACCCATGAAAGAGTTCTTCTCGTTCGACGGGGTAGCCGTTTCAGGCATGAAGGGCATAGGTTGTGACCCTGGTTTCATACATATTGGCTACCCCACCCAATTCCTCATGGACTTTGTCAATATGAGACAGGAACAAAGGCCCTACCTTGCAGAACGCCTGGAGAAATGGATGCAGCGCGGTTACGGCATTTTTGCAGCAAGCGATTTTAACTACAAGGAGAATTACCCTGATGAGTACAGGGAGCGTTATGCGCCCTATGGCATAAAGGATGCGATGCAGAGCACATTGCTTGATTCCAGAGACTCTATAATGGGCTTTACCGGCGCCATGACCAGCACCAAAGAAGCCTTTACAGAGCAGGATAAGACCTTTTTGGATATAATAACGCCGTATTTGTTTTACGCCTACAGAAGATATAAGTGGCTCTTGAACATTGAGTTTTTTACAGCGCTCAGTCCGGAAGACCTGATATTCGGCGTGGTGACGGCTGATAAGGACGGCCGCGTAACCTACATGAACGCCGCGGCGCGCGGGGTAATAGAAAGGCATGCAGGAGGCATGTCGGCCACGTTGCCGCTCTGTTTGCAAAGTTCACTTGAAAAGCTTGTAAACGATTGCCGCTACACGGGTAATGTGTCTTTGATCTTTCGTGAGGTAGAGACTGATTGTCCCTACGGCAGTGTCGTTTGTTTTAACTACGACGAATACGGACTTAAGTACCTGCCAGGGGAATGTGAGAGTGAGGGGGTAGCGTTTATAATAAACGCGAGGGATATAGACAAGGTACTTACGGCCTCTCTTACCAAAAGGGAGCGGGAAGTCATAGGATGTCTTGTAAGGGGTATGAAGGATAAAGATATTGCCGAGGCTCTATATATCTCCGAGAAGACCGTGCACAATCACGTAAGCAATATACTGGAGAAACTTGAGGCCTCTAATCGCACCGAGGCCTCAAGCAAAGCTGTAAAACTCGGAGTGGTTTAGGGGGCGCGGCAGGTGTTGCCCGGAAAGTGCTTATTATACTCAACGGAGAGTGAAAGTATGATGAAAAAGACTATTTTTGCAATCTTGATTGTTGTGTTTATTTTAATGACGACCAGTGCCCCGGCTCGTGCCGTCAGTTACGGAGACGGCATGCACGCCCCGGATGGAACTTATTTTGTAATGTATCCGTTCTGGTTAACCGCTGACAAAATAACCGATGGAAACGGTAATACGGCGTTGGATAATATGGGTATAGACATGTCCGGGGTGGCCTTCAAGGTCCTTCATTACACCGGGGATATGGTGTATGTTGCCCTGGCCCCTGTTGGGGAGCTGGAGGTGGACGCGCTTGATGACAGGAGTTCAGGGCTTGGAGACGTCGTGCTGGGAGCAGGGTATTTCCTGCCGATAAAATGGGCGGACATCCTGCCGGCAATCCAGTTTAAGATTCCGACCGGCCCTTATGATGATGACGACGCCGTGAACTTCGGACACGGCCAGTGGGATATTATGCTGGAGACGTATCTGTTCAAGGTTGTCGGCAAATGGTGCTACGATGCGGCGCTTAAGTACTGGGTGAGGCTTGAGAACCGTGAAAGCGGCTGGAAGCCGGGTAATGAATTCCGAGCAGAGGGGCTGGTCACATACGGGTTTTCGGACAAAGTGAGGTTCGGCCCAGCGGCAACCTACGTAAGAGGCTCTGACGGCGAACAGGACGGGACCAGGTTTTACAACTCGGCCCTGGAGAAAATCTCGTTTGGCGGGTCGGCCATTTATCATCATTCACCAAAGTTGTTGCTCTCGCTCGATGTGATGCACGATGTGGAAACAAAGAATTCGGCTGAGGGCACTTTCTCATTCCTGCGTATTTCAATACCCTTATGAGCTTTTATTTGTTTTAGTTGATGAAAAAGAAGAGGTGTTTATAAGCTTGGTTGTAGCCTGTATTATGTTGTATTTTTAAGCGATCTTGCACCGAACAGGGCCATGACAAAATTGAAAAGTGAGGATTTAGTCCGGGATATAATTCACCGCTCTTGCTACCTTTACGGCTTCGGAGACTTTAAGGAAAGGCTCTTGAGACGGGCAGGCGAGTTTATCGCGCACGACGCCTCGGGCGTGACAGGGGTCAGGGGCGCGAGTTATGACCAGAGGGCTATACACTATGGATACCCCCTTCAGTATCTTATCGATTACACTAACATGGTTCCGGAAAAATACCCTTACTGGCAGGAATACTTCAGGAAAGGCCCCGATAGGGGTTATTATACCCTCTCGGCGAGCAGGATCGAGGGGTTCATCGGCTCTGAAACCTACAAACGCCGTTACGAACCGTACGGGTTCAAGGACAGCGTTCAGACTATGTTTTTTGACGCCACGGGCGAGAACATGGGCATCTATGCCTGTAACAGGCGTTTTGAACCGTTTATAAGCGAAGAGGAAGAGGAATTTTTTGATGCCGTAGCGCCGTATGTTTTCTACGCCTACAGGAAGTACCGGTGGCTTCTTAACATGGAACTTTTTACCGTCAACTCCCCGGATGAACTTTTTTACGGGGTTATAACGACGAAGCCGGACGGCACTATAACTTACCTCAACGACATAGCGCGCCGGTTGCTTAAAGAACGTGAAGGTGAAGTCTCCAAACTCATTCCAGGTCACATGCAGTCTCACCTTGATAGATTAAGCGCCATTGCATGTGAAACCGGCGTAGGTGTATCTCTGTGTTTCAGGGAGATAGAGCACCCTTCACCATACGGCAGTGTCGTTTGTTTCAACTACGACGAGTACGGTTCGAAGTACTTGCCGGTAAACGGTGAGGGCGTGGTGTTTATAATAAACACGAAAAATATAGACAACACTCTGACCGCTTCCATTACCAGGAGGGAGCGAGAAGTCATAGGGTGTCTTGTAAAGGGTATGACGGATAAAGAGATTGCCCAGGCCCTTTATATCGCCGAGAAAACCGTACATAACCACGTAAGCAGCATATTGGAGAAACTTGAGGCGTCTAACCGTACCGAGGCTGCAAGCAAGGCGGTAAAGCTCGGGTTGGTTTAGGAGCGGGTTTCAAGAGAGACTGCGCCTCCTCTGTCCGGCACGGCATTGATGCAAGACTTCGTTGCGTAAAACAAGGACGTAGTCAAAAAAAAGAGGGGGGGGGAATTGATTTTTCAGTGTCTGATCTGCTCCACAAGACCGGAGCGGTTGGCATGTTGTATGCCCGGATTTTTGAATATTTTTAAAAAAGGTAGAAATTTACTCTAAGAGTGGTACAATATATTGCGGCAAGTCAGATTAAAGGGCAACAGTTTAAGTTTTATTAACACAGTACAACTATTACAGGAGGAGAGAACATGACAAAAGATGAACTCGTAGAGAAAATTGCAGGTGATGCGGCAATATCAAAAAAGGATGCTGCAACAGCGCTGCAGGCTGTAACATCCGGTATAACCGGGGCGCTTGCAAGTGGTAACAGTGTAGCTCTTGTCGGCTTTGGCACCTTTAGCGTAACCGATAGGGCCGCAAGGGCAGGAAGGAATCCCAGGACAGGTGAAACCATACAGATAGCAGCAAGCAAGGGCGTTAAGTTCAAACCAGGAAAGTCACTTAAGGATGCGGTGAAGTAATTATTGGTCAGAATATATTAAGGGCAGTCTTACCCCTACGTTTGAGACGTATTTACAATCAGCTCAGACTATAGAACTAACAGGGGTAAGTCTTGTCCTGCCCTGGTAGAGGGTAAAAAAAAGCTACTTTAAACGGCTGTACGACACATACTGCTTGCTTATATGATAGCCCCACTCCCATTCCATCCCCACCCCCGGAGTCGGGTGGGGGTCTTCGGGCGCATAGGGTTTGAAAACCGCCATAAGACCGACCTCATAAAAAAAGTCCGTACCGCTGCGCTTTCGCACCTCTCACCGGGGTTGTTTTGTTTTCTATCCCACCTTTCGGGGCGGGAGTTTTTCCCCGCATGGCGGGTTTAACGACCACGGCTTACCGCGAGGTTTTTATCATCATAATTCCATTTGATACCCCGACGCTTGCGTCGGGGTAGTTCATTTCAACATCCGACGTGAAAATTCCGAAACACACAAAAAACCCGCTTGACCTTTTATCCGGGCTTTGCGATTATATTATGGATTTTGTGGTGTCAAGATTACGTTTTTAAAGGAGGGCGTACCCTGCCATGCCAGAGACAGAAAAGAGTGACAAATTGCTTGAAATTCTCTTTGAAAAGTCCTTTCGTTACGACCCGGAGTGCGGGTTTCGCCTTGCCTCGGGAAGGTCGAGCGACATATATGTTGACGTTAAAAAAACAGTGCTTTCGGCCGTTGGTATTGAGCTTACGGGCCGCGCTATATATGAAAAGATCAAAGACATGGATCTGGATGGCATAGGAGGGCTCACGCTCGGGGCGGACCCGATCGCTTACGCAGGGGCCTTTGTCAGCAACCTTGAGGGTAAGCCGCTCGACGTCTTTATCGTAAGAAAGGAAGTCAAAGGACACGGTACAATGAGGAACATCGAAGGCTCTCTTAAGCCCGGTGCAAGGGTGGTCGTTATAGACGACGTGGTGACGACCGGCGGCTCCACAATAAAGGCAATCGAGAGTGCAAAGGAGTTTGGTTTCGAAGTGGTCGGCGCACTTGCGATGGTGGATCGTGAAGAAGGGGGCCGGGAGAACATAGAGAAACACTGCCCGCTTGATGCTGTTTTTACACGGACTGATTTAATGGCGTTGCATCAAAAGGCAGGGGGTTGATGTATTGAGTGAACTTAGCGCAATAGAAAAAATAATTTTCCCACTCGACCTTCCTACAAAAGACGAAGCCTTGAAATACGTATGTTTACTTAAAAATTCTGTCGGGGTGTTTAAGATAGGGCTTGAACTATTCGTTGCCTGCGGACCGTCTATTGTAGAGGCCGTGAAGCAAGAAGCACCGGGCGTGAAAATATTTTTGGACATGAAGTTCCACGACATCCCTGAGACGGTAAAAAGGGCCATGAGGTCTGCAAGTGCGCTTGGCGTTGATTTTGTTACGGTGCATTGCGACAACCCGGCTCTTATGGAAGCGGCAGGGGAGGCTGCAAGCTCCGGCGTAATCGTGCTTGGCGTAACCGTCTTAACGAGCCTTTCAAGCGAAGGGTTGACCGGCATGGGTATGAGAGATGATTTAACCGACCCGAGCGCTCTTGTGCTGCATCGGGCAGAGCTTGCAAAAGAGGCAGGTCTTGGCGGAATTGTTTGTTCCGGGTTAGAGGTAAAGGCGGTCAAGGAAAAATTCGGCGACGACCTTGTTGCCGTAACTCCTGGTATCAGGTTTGCCGTGAGTAATGTAAGCAACGACGACCAGAAGCGTGTTGCCACTCCCGGCGGCGCGGTAAGGGACGGCGCCGATTATATCGTCGTGGGACGACCTATTCGCGACGCGGATAATCCAATCGAAGCCGCAAGGCTTGTAGCTGAAGACATCCACAGGGCATCATAACTGCGTAGGCAGGGCGTCATAACTTCGCATACCTGTGTTGCTTCCTTGAATCGTCGTTGCAGCGTACCTCACAGTACGCCTCACTCCTCACCTTCGTCGCGCCTTGGTCTGCTTTGTTCTGATGCCCTGTAAGGGCATGGCTTATGACGTTATGTGCAATTTTCGTTTTCCTTGGTATTATTAGGTCTTTCCCATGGAATGAAATTAATTACTATGCGAAGACATAACCACCAGAGATAAATTGAATAAACGGACATTCCCTCATAAGCTTCTAGTAACCCATGGGCTACTTCATTTCGCAGGTTCGGACCTATGGAGTCAGTTAATAACGCTTTGAACTCAAACCCCAGATTCTTATCCAAAGCTTTTTTGATATCAGGATTGTTTAGCAAGGTGCTCAGTCCATTTTCTGTCTCAATTCCATTGGAATCCAAAGTCGTCGTTTTAATGCCTTTTTGTTTCATCGAAAGTCTTACAAGGTGCTCGACCTGCGGAATGAGTAAATGAGTGGAAACAATGAAGTCCCTCTCAAAACCAAAGAAAAGGCCTTTGCCCCACAATTCTTCACGGCCAGGAGGGATGACATGTGATTGTTGACACAAAGAGGTCAACATGCCTTCAGTAAGCCTATGTTCAGTATTTATTATTTGCAAGGCGGGCATGATGTTAGCTTGAACAACAAAGCCTATATGCAGGCCGTAATGTTGAATCATATCATGCCAGATAGCCTGTTGTGCTTCAGGACTATCAGCATCAAAACTAATTCCTGGCGACCTGGCAGCAACTCTTCCGTCTCTTGTCATATGTGTTGATCCGAAAAGTTGGCGTAGGGGGTATTTCTGCACATCATGCTTTGCGTCTTTAAGAATATTTTCAACTTCCACGCCAGAAGCTATATGCGCAAAAGCCAACAATACATCTGGGAAATTACGTCCTGCAATGTGGTTACGGCTTGCATTGATGTTCTGGCTAATATCCACACCAGGCACCTCAAGTACCCCCATCTCATCCAATGCTAATTTGTTAGCATGGTTCATCTTTTTATGGAGCTCATCAATACGTTCATTTATTTTGTAAGTTGCCCTCTCTTTTCTTGGTACTTTTCTGTAGTTCTTTATTGCGCACTCCAAAAAATGTCCAGCAACCATATTGCTTGGGTTGTCACCAGAGGTTCTTCGCTCGGCTTCTGAAACCCATGTTTCAGCTATTTCAATATGCAGTCGATGAATATCTTGTTCATTGCTTGCCACTTGGCACCATCTAATAGCACCTTCGTAGTATTCTCTCGCAAAATGCCATTCTTGAGCGCCTTTAGCATTTTCTGCAAAAGCTTCCAATTTGGCTATAATGTCTGTTGACTTATTTTTGTTTATATAAGCTATTGCAAGTAGGTCGGATAACCAAAGAGCATGTAAATTTTTGCTATAGTCAGCATCTTGAAATTTAGAGAAAATAGAATCGCAGATGTTTCGAATTCGGTCACCGGCGCCTCTCTGCAATATCAAAGATAATTTGATTGCCCGCTCCCAAGCTTCTCTACCGTCTCGAAGTAAGCTTTCCATATTAAGAGGAAATAGTTGATAGGTGTCTATTGCAATTAAAGCATTTTGGAAATTTCGTGGTTGTTTTACAAGCCATAGAATGTCAGCAATACGAGCTTTTAATCGATAATCCTCAAGTTCTGGAAGAATGTCTTCGAAAAAGGAAAGGTCTGACTCGCTAAAATTTTCAGGAATTGCAGAGCGTTTTCCTTCCATAACCATCATTGGCTGAAATGGCTCATTGATACTTTTCGGCTTTAACATCATTGAACAGGCATCAGCAAGAAGACAAAGCACTTTCCCCTTGCCGGTATTTTCAGTTTCTATAGCTTTACGAGTCGCATTTGAAAAAGAATGCCAATAACTAGAATAGCCATGTTCGCCAGCATTTTTAATTGTCTCACGCCAGCCAGAATTACGGAAGTCATCAACAGTAACAACTAAATCTACTGGGAATCTTTCGTTGCTCATACTTCCACCTCAGATAAGGTTCTGAGAATAAAATACTTAATTATTCTCTTTCCTGCTTTTCCTCTCACCTTGAATTTGTTTCAGGATCTCGTGTTATCTTCAAACTACTACCAAAAGTAGTTGAGCATATAGAATGTCAGAACAAAGCAGACCAAGGCGCGACGAAGGCGAGGAGTGAGGCTGTACTTTAGGTACGCTGCAATGACGAGACTAGGAGCAACACAGGTATGCGCAGTTATGACGTGCTGTTTCTTCTTCACCCCATACCCCAAATAATTAACCGACAAATCCTTTGAAAGCTTGAAACTCCACTTCAAGGGATCAAGGCTCATGCCTGTAATGTCCTGCACTTCCACCTTGTTATTTTTTAATATATGAAAGAGCTTGGAGGGCTTGATAAATCGCTCGTAGTCGTGCGCCCCGTGAGGGACAAGGCGAAGGATGTCTTCTGCCATAAAGATCGCAAGGAACCGCGCTCTGAGAGTCTTGTTGATGGTGCTGAAGAAAAACAAGCCGCCCTTTTTTAAGAGCGAGCAGGAGTCTTTTATAAAACCCTCCAAGTCGTCCACATGTTCAAGCATCTCGCTGCATATTATAAAATCGAATTTTTTCGGTTTTTTTCTGATAAGGTTTTTTATAGAGATTACTTGATAGTCAATAATAAGGTCGGAATCTGCGGCATGTTCCTGCGCCGCTTCAATCGAAGGCCCGGAGAGGTCTATTGCCGTAACTTCGGCTCCGGCCTTTGCAAACTCTTCGCTTAATAGGCCGCCTCCGCAGCCGACGTCAAGCGCTCGCTTTCCACTCAGTCCGTCCCCGTCTTTGCAGGCCTCTGTTGCCTTCTCATTGAAATAACCGAAACGCAGCGGGTTTATCCAGTGAAGCGCCTTCAGGCTGCCCTTCTTATCCCACCAGTCCTGCTTAAAGTCCTCAAAACTGTGGTCGGCGGTCTGGCCGGAGGTTTTCCCTGGGTTACGCCCTGTTTTTGTATCAGTCGTCAAAACCGTAGTCTCTCCATTTGCGGTTTATAAGGTCTGTTACCTCATCCGTCATGTCCATTTTTTTACCCCATTCGCGCGTGGTCTCGGAGCCGATCTTGGTTGTGGCGTCAATGCCAAGTTTGCCGCCAAGCCCGTCCCGGGCCGAAGAAAAATCAAGGTAATCTATCGGAGTATCTTTTATAATGACCGTGTCGCGCCCAGGGTCCACCCTTGTGCTCATGGCCCATACCACGTCATCCCAGTTGTGTACGTTTATGTCTTCGTCCACAACGATTATATATTTTACGTACAGGAACTGCTTTAGCACTCCCCAAAGGCCCATCATCATCCGCCGCGCCTGCCCAGGGTATTCCTTTTTTATGGACACAATAGCTATGCGGTAGCTAACGGCCTCCATGGGCAGGGTAAAGTCAACCACCTCGGGAAAGTTGAGTTTAAGCGTTGGCAGGTATAGCGTATTAAGCACAGTGCCGATTACCGCGTCTTCTCTTGGCGGCCTGCCAGTGATGGTTGTCAGGTATAGCGGGTCTTTCCTGTGGGTAATGGCTTTCAGGTGAAACACAGGGAAAGGTTCCACTGCGTTATAATAACCCGTATGGTCTCCGAAAGGTCCTTCGGGCGCGGTTTCGCCGGGATATATTTCACCCTCAAGCACTATCTCAGCCGTTGCAGGGACCTTTAGAGGTACTGTCTTGCATTCGACCAGGTCGATTGCCTTTTTCCTCAAAATCCCGGCGAAGTGAAACTCGCTTACGTCTTCGGGAAGCGGGGTGACTGCCGCAATGGTGGTCGCCGGTTCGCAACCAATGGCTATTGCAACGGGCATTGGGTCTTTGCCTTTCTTAGCCCACTGCCTCTGGTGTTTTGCTCCGCCTCGCTGGGCAAGCCACCTCATTATTGCTGATTTAGCACTCAGGCGTTGCATCCTGTACACCCCTACATTGTACGGCCCTTCTCCGTCCGGGGCCTGGGTGATGACAAGCGGCCATGTGATGAGCGGGGACGCGTCGCCGGGCCAGCACTTTATTATGGGCATGATGTCAAGGTCTGCGTCAGGGCCTTCCATAACCACTTCCTGACACGGCCCGCCCCACACGGTCTTGGGTGTGAGGGTCAGCATCTTGCCGAAAAAAGGAATCTTTTTAACCGCGTCCCAGAGTCCCTCCGGCGGCTTCGGGCGTTGCAGGAATGCAATGAACTCGGCAATTTCCTGGAACTCGCTTTTGATGTCCCCCGGGCTGCACCCAAGCCCTGCCGCAATCCTCTCCTGTGTGCCGTAGAGATTAGCCAATACCGGCATGTTATGGTCTTTTACATTATTAAATAAAACGGCAGGCCCGCCTGTTTTGATGAGCCTGTCCATGATGGCGGCTATTTCGAGATCAGTATCCACCTCGGTCGTAACCCGCTTGAGCAGACCCTGCCTGTCAAGATGTTTTATAAATTCCCTTAAGTCGTTATATGTACCAGGGTTTGACATGAATATTAAGACCTCTTCTTACGGTGTTTGTTAGTGTGTATCAAAAAAAATCAGGATAAAAAGTGCATGTCTATTATTATGCATGCAAGCATGAACGACCCGATCCACACGTTTGCAAGAAAACCTTTAAATGCGTTTTCTTTTGTCGGGTGTTTTTTTTGTTTCCGCGTTAATGCGACATATAAAACGCAAGAGATAATTACCCCTGCGTAGTAGATAAAGCCAAGTCCAATCAGGTGGCCGACGGCCAGCATGCAAAACGCCATCAGGCTGTAAAGCGCGACCATGACCGTGAATACGCGCGAACCAAACCGGATAGCCGTAGACTTTATCCCTGCCTTTACGTCGTCGTCGATGTCCATCAGGGCGTACATTGTATCATATGCAGTGGCCCATAAGATATTGGCAATAAAAATTAATATTGCGGCAAGTCCAACCTCTGCGTGCACAGCCGCCCATGCCATTACCGCGCCCCAGCCAAAGGCGGCCCCGAGAAAGGGCTGAGGAAAGAAACTCACCCTTTTTACGAACGGATAAAGGGAGGCAAGTAGTATGGCGATAAATGACAGTATCACCGTATAGGTGTTAAGGGTAAGGACGAGCAGGAAGGCAAGGGTTGAGAGGGCGCAGAATACGGTCAGGGCTTCTTTAGGAGAGAGCCTGCCCGAGGCAACAGGGCGCAGTCTTGTCCGCTCCACCTGACGGTCGAACTTTTTATCGGCTACGTCGTTTATGGCGCACCCTGCACTTCTCATTAAAAATGCGCCAAGAATAAACACCAATAGATGGTGTCCGCTTGGTCTGCCGCCTGATGCTATGGTAAGCCCCCACAGGGTCGGTAGGAGCAAAAGGGCTGTGCCGTATTGTTTGCGAAGCCTTATCAGGTCCGATATGGCAGTTATTTTTAGTCTGAGCGTGTTCATTGTAATGGTTGTCGATTTTATGGTGGTTTCGGACAAAACAAGTTCTCCTGCTGATAATCAGGACTTATTTGATTTGGTTTTATGGCGACTACTTATAAAATAAAGTTAAATTGCCATTTAGTTATTTTAAGGATTTAAAAAAAAGTTCGGAACTCAGCACTTCAAGCACGCAGGCCTTTATTGATACAGCGGGAGTTGTTGTTGTCTGGCTGTGTTTATTTGTACTTCCCTCGATTCTGTATCTTCTGACAAAAAACGGCGGCTTTCCGGCAAGACCAAGCGAACCGGTTACCTTTTCGTTATCAAGCACGGCAACTGTTAGCCCTTCTTTGGTAAACTCAATGCCAGCGGCAACAAGTATTTTGCCAAGCGTTTCCGTACCGGTGCTTAAGGTGTCCAATACTTCCGGGTCAAAACATTGAACAGGGAAAACGCTGTAAGCGTAAACAAGCTTTTCCCCGCCCACCTTGAGCCAGACCTGGCGGTCAAGTGTCTCGGTAGCCGCAGAGAGGCTGAGAAAATCACAAAGGCGGTTGTCATTGGCAGCTCCGGAAACACCGCGTGCAGTTTCTTTCAGCTCTACTGTAACCGTTGCCTTTAAAAGTGACTCAATGCCGTCCGTAAGAGACCCGTTTGACGTAAGCAGCTCTTTTTTAGTTTTGGAGAGTTTGCAGTCGTCTGACGCGAGGTCTGCCTTGCGGGCTTCTTGCCATATTGCCGAAATAAGTCTCATATCAGCTTTGAAAATATCATAAAAAACAGGGTAAGGTCAATGAAGAGATTTGAGCGAGATGTTATTGCCGGGTAGGGCAGTGTCGTTTGTGTAAAAGAAAAGGAGGAGCAGGGTGCGTGAGAATAAAAAATAAAAAGACAAAAAAACACCTTGCGCGGTGCAAAGCCACGCAAGGTGTGAAGGATACTTAGATATCCGGTTCGTTAGTTTATTGAGTTAAGTTCCGGGGGAATAAATATCAGGGGTATAAATCCCGGCTTGCAGAGCGCGAGATTGTCATCTCTCGTTTTTCTCTGCACCTTTTCACCCAGCCCCTTTCACTCCTAACCCGTTGTGCCCCTTCGGCCCTTGCTGCCCCTTCGGCCCCGTTGTCTTCTACTTGCCCACTTCGCCTTTAAATTACAGGCTCGCCCATCTCCACGCAAGGTTCAGGCTCTTGTGTTCGAGGCTGTTTGCAGCTACTTGCAGACTTCAGGAAAGCGTTGATGCTGCATTTGATAGCAGTGGTTGTTGATATGTTGGAATTGCGAAACACCTTCAGGAGTTTTCCAACATATATTATTTCGTCCGGGCTCAGTGGGGCAAGCTCAAGGCATTTTTCGCCTCCACTTTCATAAGGGGCTCCTGCGTACGGCTCACACTCTTCCCTGGCAACGGCGTATTCAGGATTGCTGTCTTCCCTGTAGACTTCTCCACTGCCTGTTAATAGCCAGTCGACAGAAAAGCCATATAGAGAAGCAAATTTAATGATTAAGTTTGTAGGCATTTTTCCACGCTTCTTGTAGTTGGAAAGTGCCTGTGGAGTTACCCCGAGAACCCTTGCCACAGCAGAATCATTTTTAAGTCTGCCCCCTTTTTTCATTCTGTCCATTATCTCCGTGTAGTCCAGTCTCATCGTTTTTCTCCTGTTGTTTGATCTCTTAATGAAAACTTCTGCTAAAAAAGATTTTTACGCATATTTGTGATTTATGTCCGTGCTTTGAGTCAAGTTGCGCAATTACGAAATAATCTGAAGAAAGTATCGCATTATTTTACTTGTTACTGTATGAAAGCAAAACTAAATCTGTGTGTTATTAATCTGTAATTGCTATAAAAAATTTGGCTTTTCAGGTTTCGGGCAATGCATTACCAGCAGTAAGGCGATACGGATATGTACTCAGGCTTATATTTAATTTTTGCGACTATTATGAAGTAAGATTAATAGCCCGGTTGCACTCTGCTTTCAGATTATTTTTATCTACTGTTTTTATTATAGACTCTTAAACATGCTGTGTCAATTGTTTCTTATATATTTTTGTAAGATAAATGCCTACAAGTTTATTTAGAATACAACATATCGGTAAGTGATAAGTGATAAGTGATAATTAAATATAAAAATGACAGGTAAAAATGTTGTCAGACTTTTTCATAAGGGTCGAAGAGTTTTTTGTATTCATCAATTGCAAAGCGGTCGGTCATGCCTGCGATATAATTGCACACGAGCCTTTCTTTTCCGACTCGTTCAAGCTCGGAGAAAAAATGCGGGGGCAGCAGGCGGGGCCGGTTCGAGTATACCTCGAACAGTCCGGTGAGGATTCGTTCTGCCTTGTCAGCCATGCGAAGGACTTTGTAGTGCAGGTAGAGGTTTGTGCGTAAGAACCTTTTAAGCTCTATATTCATCTTCTCCATCTCCGGGCTGAAACCGGCGGTTGGTTTGCCGCTTTCCCTTATAGACCGAAGCGTTGTCAACCCTTCTTTCTTGATGCGGTGTTTTATAGTGTTAACAAGGTCTGTTACCTGCCGGTTGATGATGGTCCTGATGGCAAGGTATTTCAAGGTTTTATGGTCGCTTTTTGGATAAAGCTTTTCTGCGCTGTCGTAGCTCTCGCGCCACAGCCCCACATCTTTTAAATGTTCAGGGTTTATTAGTTTTGATGAAAGCCCGTCGTCCATGTCGTGGTTGTTGTATGCAATCTCATCGGCAAGGTCGACTATTTGTGCTTCCAGGGACGATGCCTTTGTGCCTTCGTAGTTGTCGTCGCTGTCTTGTTTGTCGTGTTCGGTGTTGTGTTTGGCAATACCCTCGCGCACTTCGTAGGTGAGGTTTAGTCCCGGGAACTCCGGGTAGCGCTGTTCAAGTTCCTCTACTATTTTCATGCTGTGGCGGTTGTGTTCGAACCCGCCGTGTTTGGCCATGAGTTTATTTAAGAGGTTCTCTCCCGTGTGACCGAACGGAGGGTGTCCGAGGTCGTGGGCAAGGGCGATTGCCTCTGAGAGGTCTTCGTTCAGTCCAAGCGCTCTTGCAATGGTGCGCGAGATCTGCGCGACTTCAATTGTGTGGGTCAGGCGTGTTCTATAATGGTCTCCCTCGTGGTATACGAAAACCTGAGTCTTGTACTCAAGGCGGCGAAATGCGTGGGAGTGGATTATGCGGTCGCGGTCGCGCTGAAAGGCGGTCCTGAACGGATGCTCGTCTTCTGCGTAGTGGCGGCCTTTTGACTCAAGACTTTTTACTGCGTAAGAGGCAAGGCGGTCGGCCTCAAGCTCTGCTGCGTTTAACTCTTTCATTGACGTTTCCTGTATATGTTCTAAAATATAAGTAGGCGTTATTTTTACCCGCATGGCGGGCTAACGAGTCCACCATGTGGGTTTAATGCCCCGCAGCTTGGCTCACCGGTTTTCTCCAACATATTTCTTTTTGATACCCGGCAGCTTGGCTCAGGGGTAGTTTACCAACTCTTATAAACTAAAACGCTACGGCTAAAAAGACAAGGTAAAAATGTTTTTTTTTAGAGACATAAAAGCAACTTTTTTAAGTTTGCACTGGTCGATTCTTCTGTTGGTTCTTTTGGTTGTTTTCTCAACTGGCTGCGCCTCGGTCATGTCGAAAGACGCGCTGAAGGATATAAATCCCGACGTTACCATTGCAGCCGTTCAGGCCGCTCCTGCCAAGTACAAAGACGCAAAGGTCGTGTGGGGCGGAGTCATAGTGGCGGTCGATAACCTTGCCGACAGGACCCATATAGAAGTTTTACAGACCTCACTTGACAGGACCCATAAGCCCGAGAGGATTTTGCCGTCTCCGGGTGGTCGCTTCATCGTAGAGGTCACGGGTTACGTAGACCCGTTTGTGTACAAGACAGAGCGCAGGGTAACCGTTGCCGGGACTATAAAAGGTATAAAGAAGAAAAAAATAGGCAAGATGGATTACCCCTATCCCGTGCTCACACCCGTGGAGATGAAACTCTTCGGCGCTTTTTCCTACACTGATGACCCGGAGTCGCCCGCCCATAACTGGTTCTATCCACCATACGATCCGTACTGGCCCTTTTACAGGCCCTACTACCCGTATTATCCTTACCGGTAAGTCGGTGTACCCGGTCGCCAGTATAACAGGTCAGAGAAAAATAAGCAGGCTCTTTTAGGTGCCCTGGCGTTCGTTCTCCCTGCACCCGTCTTTTTGGGCAAGCATGTAGTCGGAATATTCCTCGTAGTACTCGTCCATTAAGTCGGAAAGGTTTTTACTCTCGGGATCAACTTTTTTTTCTATTTTCAGATATTCGTTGAAAGTCATTTTTTTAAATCTCCTTTATGTTGTGGTTGTTGCGTAGATTATTCTGTCTTCAATACCGGCTTCTTTAAAACCCCTTAACCTAAGCAGGCACGAATCACAAAGCCCGCATGCGACCTGGTCGTTACGGTAACAAGACCAGGTAAGCTCAAGCGGGGCGTTTAGTTCTGCGCCCTGCGTAACGATGTCTTTTTTTGTAAGGTGAATGAGCGGAGTTTTTATCGTGATGCAAGTCTCCGGCCTTGTCCCTGCTTCGACCACCTTATTAAATGCCTTGAAAAAATCTTCCGTGCAGTCGGGGTAACCCGAGCTGTCTTCTTCCACAGCGCCTATATATACGCTGCCTGCCCCTATTGCCTCTGCCCAGGAGGCGGCAATGGAGAGCAGCTGCGCGTTCCTGAAAGGCACGTATGTGTCGGGCACGCCCTCTTTTTCAAGGTTGCCGACAGGCATTTCTATTTCCGGATCCGTGAGGGCCGAGCCGCCGATTGCCGCAAGATAGGCAAGATCCACCACAAGTTTTTTTTCAATCTTATAATGGTCTGCCAGGGCGTTAAACGCGGCAAGCTCACGTCGCTGCGTTCTTTGTCCGTAGTTTGCGTGCAGAAACGCGACAGGACCCTGCCTGGCGGCGATTGCCGCGGCAACCGCGCTGTCAAGCCCGCCGCTTACAAGTACAATGGATAGTTCACTCTTCATAGCTCTTTATTAAAGCACAGGACGCAAGGGCGGGCAACAGGTTTTTCTACAGAGCGTCATAACTTTGCATACCTGTGTTGCTTCCTCGATTCATCGCTGCAGCGTACTTATAGTACGCTGCAGCTCTTTATCTTCGTTGCGCCTTGGTCTGCTTTGTTCTGACGTTCTGTTTATTTTAGGCCTGTTGAAAGGTAAACATATAAAAATCACTGTCATTACCGCGTACGCGGTAATCCAGTTTTTTTCTCCCTCTCCCCTTCGTGGAAAGGGTAGAGGTGAGTGTGAAATTTTCGACAAGGTTTTACCGGGCGTAGCCCATCTTACATGCGTGCAGCCTTTAGCAGGTTATCTATACAAAGTTTTGTTGCCGCCGCTATCACTCCGTTGTTGGTTCTCAGAATTTTAAGCAGTTTACCAACGCATATCAACTCGTCAGGACTCATTGCCGTTATCTTTTCAAACTCTCTTCTGCCGCGTAGAAGCGCTTCGTCTTTTGTTGGTACAGAAGGAGCCTCTCCATTGCCGGTCAGCAACCAGTCTATAGATACGTCGTATATATCAGCAAACTTGAATATAACGCTTGAGGAAAACTTGCCTCTTTTCTTATAGTTGGAAATAGCCTGCGGCGTTATACCAAGGGCCTTTGCAACAGCCGAGTTGTTTTTAAGCCTGCCAGCTAACTTCATTCTATCAAGTATCACTGTATAGGTAGTTTCCATTTTTAATCTTCTTTTTCCTCTGGTAATAGAGTAATTCTTGTGTTGTGCTGCTATTTTTGAATATTCGATTTTGGCATACTTATGTATTATAGTCAATACTAAAAAACTATGTCAAGAAATAGAAAACCTTCGATTCATGATTCTCGTTACCAGGCAATTATTAAGGAACTTGTTATTGCCCGAAAAGAGGCCAAATTATCGCAGTCAATCATAGCGGATGCTTTGAGACTGTCACAACCTGATATTTCCAAGATTGAAAGATTCGAGCGTAGAATGGACATGATTGAATTTTTTGATTACCTCGATATTATTAAAAAAACAAATAAGAATGTCGTAAGGAAATTATGGAAGAAAGTTAATAGCTATTTCGGTTAACTTGTGTGGAGCTAAGTAGTTATGTAAGGTGAGTTGCTACCGCCATTTAAAGGCGTAACTCGGTGACGTTTCGGTGGGAGGAACCCACTCTAACTACTAGGATGGTTTATATGAATGATTTACAGAAATATTGGAAGCAAAATAAAAGACAAGTCAAAATGGCTATAACCCATTTAAATAGATTTCATCTTAGAGCTGTAAGAAAAGGTACTAAAGTATCTGAACTTTCGTTGGACAACATGTTCTCAAAGTTGATATTGATTTTATGGACTTCATTAGCAGAACTGGAGTTCAATATTTTAGTAACATCCAACGAACATCTTGCTGATCAATTTTCAAAAATGTACGACTTATCAAACAAATCAATTATAGAAAAATGGTGCGCACTAATTGATTACTTGTTCAAAGAAAGATTTTTAAAGAGTCAGCGTAAAAAAATATCTATTTTGAATCTTGGTGATACAAACTATCATCGCTATAAAGCTTTATCAAATGTTGTAATAGATGATTTGGGGCTTTTTGTGGAGTTGAGAAATAGAGTTGCGCATGGACAATGGGCTATAGCTTTCAACTCTTTAGGTTTAAATAAAAACGATGCGCTAACAAAACATATTTGGATATTGTCAAAAAAAGAAATGATGCTATTAAAGGCCTTTGTTACTAACCTTCCAATCTTATTGAAGTTGTTAATAAATTCAGAAAATTCTTTCGAAGTTGAATATGATAAATATATGAATAAAATAATAAGAGCAAAGATTGATGCAGACTTGAAGTTTGAATGGTTGCGTAAAAATCTATTAAGAGGAAAAGGAGACAGATTTATTTAGTCGTCTTTTGTTTTTTTATTTTACGAAAATAAAAAATAAGTCTCTTTTTAATGTCTCATATAAAATAGTTTTTTTACAATCCTCTCACTAAGTACGTCCGCGCTCGCGTTGGTATTAAGGCGCATGTCAGGTTTGATAATTTTGTCTGCGTGTTTTTTCTGGTTTTTATAGATCTCCCATGTTGCGTCGGAGACTGCGTCTTTATCCTTTGACCTGTTTTTTATCCGTTCTTTTATTACCCTTTCAGGCGCGGTGCATTCAATCACGTAAAAAAAACTGTCCCGTTTCCCGGCCTCGCTTTTAGCGGCCTTTAAAAAAACATTGCTTGAAAACGTCGCGTCAAGTATTACGCCGCGTCCTGCCTTTAAATACTCGCCGCTTTTTTTGATTAATGTTTTGTAGATTTTTGCTTTAGCAGCTTTTGAATATATGTTTTTTTGAAACCCCGTGTAAATATGTCTGTTCTTAGGGATACTAAAAATCTCTTTTCTTATGACGTCGGTTGAAAGCACGGCTATGCCTGTCTCGTCTGAAAGCGCGCGAGCAGCAAAACCCTTGCCCGTGCCGGAAAGCCCGCACATAATTATCATAGTCGGTCTGTGCCCGCCGCCTGTTGCATACAGGTGGGCAAGGCGAAAGTATCTGACGGCGTTTAATAAAGCCGTTCTTTTGTCTTCCTTTGTTTCTTCTTTTTCAGTGAGTCTAAAACTCTCGACTTTGCCGCGCACAAACGCACGGTAGCATTTGTAAAAATTGAGGAGTCTCTTGCCCTGACGGTCGCCTGTTAGAGCAAAATAAGCCTTATCAAACAAACGGGTAAGGTCGCCTCTTGAGCGAAACTCAAGGTCCATAGACAAAAAAGCCGAATCGGCCACAACGTCGGAGCACCTGAACCTCTCGGCAAACTCGATGCAGTCGAAGATACTGATCCGCCCCCGCTTGCCAACGGCGATTTGCTCCGAGTGAATGTCGCCGTGGCAGTCCCTGATAAAATTTTTCTTGATTCTGTCTTGAAACAGGTCTGTTTCTGACATTAGAAATTCTTCCGTATACTCTTTTATGTCTTTAAACCTCCGCCTGCTGATGGTCTCGCCGATAAACGGTTTGACTTGAGAAAAATTCTCCCGTGTATTTTTTCTGATTATCTCAACAGAACCGTATTGGTCAAGTTCGTGCCCGCGTTTTGTTGTCAGATGAAACCCGGCAATTTTTTCTCCAAGGGTTTTTATTAATTCCGGCGTGACCAGGTCGTTTTTTATTATAGTGTCTAACATGCGTTTCTCGTCAAGGGGTTTCATCTTTACCGCGTAGTCTACGGGCACCCCCTTGCCTTACACCTTCAAACC
>CBDUXY010000019.1:0-22647 GCA_965371305.1 uncultured bacterium | reverse complement strand
TAAACGTTATCTGTTGCTGATTCTCATTTTGGTTAGTATTTTTTCCTGGCACGCGAAACCTGACAACAGGAGTTACGCCATCCGGGGCGTCTGATTCATTAAGCTTGCTGCACCGTCCGTCGTAGCGCGGGGCCTGGTGCGTAGCTTGCTGAGTTTTTTTAAGCTCGGAAAGTCTCTCCTTTGAGCAGTAACAATGATATGCAAGGCCTGAGTCCAGCAGTTGTTTTGCGTATTTATTATATGTGTCTATTCTCTCCGACTGTCTGTAAGGGCCAAAATCTGTTTCTGTTTCCGAGCCGGCTTCAGTGTCAGGGCCTTCGTCCCAGTCGAGACCAAGCCACGACAGGTCCTCCATTATTGCCTGCTCGAACTCAGGCCTGGAGCGAACGGTAT
Source organism: uncultured bacterium (assembly GCA_965371305.1). Lineage (GTDB taxonomy): Bacteria > Desulfobacterota > GWC2-55-46 > GWC2-55-46 > DRQE01 > CBDUXY01. The sequence goes on along the minus strand of CBDUXY010000019.1, from coordinate 22,254 downwards.
CGGTATCTTCCATTCGGAGTATAAAGGCGCCGCCGTAGTGTCTTGCAAAAAGCACATTAAACAGGGCCGTTCTTACGCTTCCAAGGTGAAGGCGGCCGGTTGGGCTCGGGGCAAAGCGTGTGCGTGCGGGGTGGTTGGTTTCGCGTTTAACTTTATCTGTCATTTGTTATTTCGCGTTCCCTTCTGTTAGTAGCACGACCGAGTAGGCGTTAATTGCCTCTCCGGCTCCTGTGAAGCCAAGGCCTTCTTCTGTTGTGGCCTTGATGTTAATGCGGTTAACAGGACAGCCAAGCACTCTTGCGATATTCTCGCGCATTTCGGGTATGTATTCTTTAAGGCGCGGGGCCTGGCACACTATGGTCGAGTCAAGGTTGGACAGGCGAAAAGGGCCGGATTTTGTAGTTATTATCGCAACCGTTTTTTCAAGCAACTTAATGCTTGAGATGTCTTTGAATGCCGCGTCGTCAGGCGGAAAGTGCATGCCGATATCCCCGAGCCCAACCGCACCAAAAAGCGCGTCGGTTATGGCATGCAGCAACACGTCTGCGTCGGAGTGCCCAAGCAGCCCTAATCTATAGTCTATGCGCACCCCTCCGAGCATAAGTGGGCGGCCGCGCACAAGTCTGTGGGTGTCGTATCCAAATCCGATTCTCATTTAACGTATCTCACTTTCTTTTAGTAAAGCGTAAAAAAAATCATAAGGAGCATCTAGTAGCATACAAAAACAATAGGGCTGTATGCAAGTTCTTATTGCGTTCATATTAAGAATTTGAAAATTTGTTTGTGAAAGTAATAATAAGCCAAGAGCAATTTATTTATTCATGGGGGCAGTTTACTACTCTCTGTTTTTTAAAATCTCAAGCGATATTGCGATGTCTTCCTGAGTCGTTACCTTGATGTTTTCATACGAGCCCGGTACGACCGTGACAGTTGTGCCAAGCCTTTCAACAAGCGAACTATCGTCTGTCCCGGTAAAGTTATCACTTGCGGCTTTGTCGTAAGCCGCCCGTAATATATCAAAGGCAAAGGCCTGCGGAGTTTGTACGCATGCAAGCGTGTCCCTTGCGATAGTCCTGCTCACGGTGCCGTCTGACGCAAGCTCCTTTATGGTGTCTTTCGGTGGGACCGCGGTTATTGCGGCGCTGGTCTTAATGGCAGCTTTTATTGTGTCGGCAATTATAGTTGCTGTAACAAGAGGGCGCGCCCCGTCGTGCACTACTACCACGTCCCATTTTTTTTGAAGCGTGCCAAGTAAATCAAGCGCGCATTGTATCGAGTCCTGTCGTTCTTTTCCTCCGGGTATTACGTCTATAACTTTTTTTAAGGCGAATTTTTCAACGATCTCTTTTTTGCAGTACGAAACGTCGTCCGCGCCAACCACTACAATGACTGCATCCACCGGTTCGCAACTCTCAAAGGCATCAAGGGTGTGGGCGAGTAAGGGTTTGTCTGCAAGCATTAAAAAAGGTTTTTTCCTGAAGCCGAGTCTTCGCCCCATTCCGGCGGACGGGATAATGGCAACGGTTTTGTGTGTGTGGTCTGTGTTTTTTATTGGCATAGGTGAGAACGGGTCTGGGAAAAGTTTTTGCTAAAGAGCAGGCCGGGCACAGTCTGTTGTCTGTTATAAACACGGGTTAAGTGGGCCTCTGGAGCGAATCAGGCTGTTAGTCAACCGCCCTGACCACCGGCTGCGTGCGCGAGTTAGTGTCTTCTTTCAGTTTTGAAAATATCATCCTTCCGTTAGCTGTTTGTAAAATACTTGTAACAGTTACCATAACAGTTTTGCCAACAGAATAGGTGCCGTTATCTATTACAACCATTGTGCCGTCGTCAAGGTAGCCAACGCCCTGGTTGCGTTCCTTTCCTTCTTTTGCGCAAAGAATCTGCATGTCTTCGCCGGGCAACAATACCGGTTTCAGGGCGTTTACAAGGGAGTTTATGTTAAGCACGGGTACGCCGTTTAGCTTGGCGACTTTCGTTAGATTGATGTCGTTTGTAAGGATCTTTGTTTTGTTTTTTCTTGCAAGCTCGACAAGCTTCATGTCTACTTTTTTTGTGGAGCGGATGTCTTCGTTCGTCACGGTTACGTCAATGGTCGAGGTCTGGTTTTGCAAGCGGTCCAGTATGTCGAGCCCCCGTGTGCCCCTGGTTCTTTTGAGCGGGTCGGAGGAGTCAGCGATTGCCTGCAACTCTTCAAGAACGAACTGGGGTACTATGAGTACGCCGTCTATAAAACCCGTATCGCATATGTCTGCGATCCTGCCGTCGATTATAACGCTTGTGTCAAGTATGAGGCGCGGTAGCGGGGTTTTTTCATTTCCCGTGTTTTCTGCATGTTTTTTCAGTATAAGGGAGAGGATGTTGCTTAGTTGGTCCCAGCTGAACTCATCGCCCTTTTTCATACCTATGCTAAGGCCCAGGTAGCCGACGACGAAGTTTACGGATATGTAGGCGATATATTCAAGATATGGTTTGTCGAAAAATCCAAGTACCAGCGGGTAGGTAATCAGGTTTGCAAGGACAAAGCCGGCCATTAAACCGAGCGTGCCGCCTGCGACTACTTTAAGGGGGGTTTTGTTGACTCTTTGTTCGAACCTTAACGCGGCAAGTGCAATGAGCAAGCCGCTTACACCGCCTGCGACTGCGATGTTTTCGTTGCCAGCTATCTGGCGTAATATTAAAAATCCGCTAAGCGCCGCAACTGCAATGAGCAGAAATTTCCTGAATGTCAGCACGTCGCTACACCTTCTAACCGTTCATTATCTTATTTAATTCTGCTTCTATTTTTGCTTCTTTTGTCTTTTTAGCAACGGAAAGTTCTTTTATAAGGAGATTTTTTGCCGTATCCAGCATCTTGCGTTCACCAAAAGACAACTCTTTGTCGTGTTTGAGCAGATAGAGGTCTCTTAAGACCTTTGCAACTTCCATTGCGCAGCCGGTCTTTATCTTATCTGTGTATTCGCGATACCGCCTGTTCCATGTCTGGTTGTCAAACATGTTGTTCTTTCTGTCCTTGAGGATGGAGTATACTTTTGGGACCATGCTCTTTTTCATGACGCGGCGGAGTCCGACCAGGGCTGCATTTTTTACCGGCACCATAATTGTTGCGTCGGAGTCGAGTATTTTTAGAATATAGAAGGAAAGGTCGGAGTCTGAGATCATGCGTTGTTCAACACCCTCAATGACACCAACACCGTGAGAGGGGTATACAGCCATGTCGCCAGTTTTAAATTCTTGAGCATTGAGGTTGGGCATGAAGTTTCCTTGGGTATTAGTTGGGAAAGATACGACTACATATGAACAGTCAGATATGACCGAACTGCCCAGACTATTGACTAAAGCTAATATATCATAAAAGTTGATATGGGTCAAGATTATTCCCGTATTTTGTGCAAACAGGAGGATAAAGGAAGGTTTTTTTAGCAAAGTCGTTAAAAACAAAGGAAACTATCCAATAATATAAGGGACAATGTATTTAATATTTTTTTCTGATGGGTACTTGATTTGAATAAAATATGCTCTCTATTGAAATGTTTTTAATGAAAAAGTTTTTTTATTCCGTTGTCGGTTAATAAAAGTACAATAAGAGCCCCGCATAGAAATCCCCCTACATGGGCAAACCATGCTACCTGGCCCCCGCCCCCTGATGCGGAGCTCAGCAGTTGGAAGACGAACCAGAAGCCAAGGAAAAAGATAGCCGGCAGCTTTACGATGCGTATGAAAAAGAAAATAATAACAAGGGTTAATACGTGCGCTCTTGGAAAAAGCAGAAAATAAGCCCCCAGCACGCCGGCGATGGCCCCGCTTGCGCCGATGAGAGGCGTGGTTGAGCTTGCGTTAAGGGCTATGTGCACGAGTGTGGCGACGGTACCGGTAAAAAGATAAAACAGGATGAATTTTACGTGCCCGAACCGGTCTTCAATGTTATCACCGAATATCCAGAGAAAGAGCATGTTCCCGCCAAGGTGAAATATCCCGTCGTGAAGGAACATGGACGATATGATGGTCAGGAGCGGAGTAAACCCGCCGGGGCGCGTTTGAGTAAAGTGCGTTATCTCGTAAGGAATGACTGCGGCCTTGTATAAAAGCACGGTACGTCCGTTTGGTCTAAGCCAGAGTGGATAAAAAAATATAAAGACGTTCAGGACAATTATGGCAACAGTGACTACCGGTAGTGTTGTTGTCGGGTTGTCGTCTTTAAGCGGTATCATTTAACGGCCTGTTTCCAATGGTTCTTTATTAGTTTTTTTGACTTTTATGCACCCGGAACTACGTCAGGTTGTTACGAAAGGCAATTATACCACTTTTTTGTAGTTCAGCAGAGAGCAGAGCATAAGTAATGTGTGCCGTAAAGCGCACGGTTAAGCGAAATTATCTGCAGGGGTAGGTGAAGTCTGCAATTTTGTATGTTTGAGGGGTAATTTAAGACTGCTAAGTCCTTAAAAAGAAAAAGTAATATCATTTTGGTTCCAAAAGTGATATAATTCGGTTGAAGCAAACGAATAATGAAAAATACGGAGGCAGTAAGGTGACGATACTTTTGTGGACAAAGAGATTGTCGGTCGGGGTGGATAAGATTGACGCTCAGCACAAGGGCCTGTTTGATACTATTAACTCGCTTCAACACGCAGTGAAGGAAAGCAAGGGTGTCGAAGAGGTTGAAAAGGTTATGCAGTTTTTGAGCGAATATATTGTAGATCATTTTGCCACGGAAGAGGGGTTTATGGAGAAGTTCGGTTATCCCGGTTTTAAAGCTCACAAGCAGAAGCATGAAGAATTTATCAGTAATTTTAATGAGTTAAAGGCAGTGATAGAAAAAGAAGGAGTCGGGGTTTATTCGACGATAAAGACAAATAATCTTCTTTCCGATTGGTGGGTGGAGCATATTAAAAAGGTTGATATGGACCTGGGGGCGTTTTTAAGTATAAAAATCAAAGAAGAATGTTGAATTTTAACTGTTGTTAAGAACCTTAAACAAGAATAAACAAGGAGGAGGGAAAAATGGCACTTAAATGGACATCAAAATTGGCGGTTGGCGTGGATAAGATAGACGAACAGCACAGAGGTCTATTTGATACGCTCAACTCACTTCATTGCGCCATGAAGGATAAAAAGGGTTTGGAAGAAATTTTAAAGGTTTTGCAGTTTTTAAGCGACTATGTTGTAACTCATTTTGCCACGGAAGAGAAATTAATGGAGAAATATGATTACCCTGGGTTTAAGGATCATAAGAGAAAGCACGATGAGTTTGTCGAAAATTTTATTGAGTTAAAAGGAAGGGTAGAAAACGAAGGGGTTAAAATCAGTTCGGTAATCAGGACAAACAAGCTTCTTTCTGATTGGTGGATGGAGCATATTAAAAAGGTTGATATTGATACAGGGGCTTATTTAAGCACCAAAATGGATAAATAGGGGTGAGTTGCTATTTTGTTCATGCTGTTTTAGTAGCATGTGCTTGTTTTGTCTCGATATTTTTTCCTTATGTCGGGTGTTTAGTTATTTGACTTATTACTTTGTGCATATACATAATCGATTTTATAATCCCGGCTTCTGTTGTTTACAGAAGCCGGGATTATGTTTTTGATGACACCGACTGTGATGTGTGGCGTTAGGAAAGTAAAATTAAAGATTTCATCGTTACGCATAGTGTGATATAAGATATAAGAGTAGTAGTAGTTATTTTAAGAAGGTAGTAGCTTGGTGTTTATAGCAGGGGGGTGTGTGTGCCGCTTATTTGGACTAAAAGACTGTATATGGGGATTGAGATAATAGACAAGCAGCATAAAGAGCTGTTCGATACGATAAACGTACTTCGGCTTGCCGTAAAAGAAAGTAGGGGCACAGAGCATGTTGCTCCTACTATAGAATTTCTCAAAGTTTTCATAGATAATCATTTTCCCACCGAAGAAGAATATATGGATAATTATAAATACCCGGAATTAGCGCTTCACAAGGTTCAGCACGATGAGTTTCGAGATAATGTAGGCAGGTTTGAGAAAATGTTATCAGACAAAGGCCCTGATGACGGGTTGATGTTCAGCCTCAATAATATGCTCTATGAGTGGTGGGTGAACCATATCAAGTCTACGGATATGAAGTTCAGGGACTTTGTGTGTGCCGAGCGTGACACATAAAGGTAAGGGTAAAGTAAGTCAGTCAAGGCAGTTGAAAGACCGGATATAAAAAATTGCAGATCAGTACATCCGTACTACCTTATTTTGTCTGATTAGAAACCATTTTGATGTAAGCGTTGAATCCTCTGCGGCGGAAGTTTTGTATTTACACTGCACGAGCCATCCGTTATCCGTACTGTACACGTTCGTACAACTCATTAATTTATAGCTGTTCGCAGTCGTGCTAAGCTTGGCAAGATGCGACTTTACAGGGACGTAAGAGCCGTCAAGCGAGTTTCTTAGCGGTTTGGGACCAAACTTCAACTCTGCCGGAGACAATTTTACAGGCGCGGGTTTTGGTTTTGGCGCCGGAGCCGGAGTAGGCGCCGGAGAGGGAACCGCAGGGAGTACGGCAGATTTTTTCACTGTTGTTTCTTTAGTGATTATAACAGTGTCCGGTGTTGTAGGAACCGGTTCTTTTGCAACTGGTTCCGGTTTTACCGAAATAGGCCGTGGCGCCGGAGCGGTTATTTTTGTTTGTAAGGCAGGTTTAGCTTTGGATGGCGGGGTAACTTTTGTAACAGCGGTGGCAGCTTTTTTCGGTTTTGGGGCTGGTTTTTTCTTTGCCTGTAAAGTTGCAGTTTTGTCCGTACCGGCGTCTGCTGCGGGTTTGTTGGCTACCTCTTTTGCATCAGGCGGTAGTGCCGCCTGTTTTGCCGCCCTGGCCTTTAACTTTGCGGCTTTATGCGCCAGCAAGGTCTTAATGCCTGCATGGCTTTTTCTAAACGTGCTAAGCCTGAAGGATGGACTATATATAACCACGCCGGCGGTAATCAGTATCAACACAAGTAGAAAAATCTGCAGGGGTTTTGAGACCTGTTTCTTGGGCTTTTTCTCTCGTTTTATTTTTGGTTTTTTCTTTGATTTTGTTTCTTTTTCAGTTCTCTTCTTTTCAGGCGCGTCGACTCTTGATTCACTCGGTTTCCCAATAGGTATAACAGCGTCCAGGTCGTAGCTGTATCCGCAGTTGCACCTGATGAGGTAATCGTTTATAGATGTATTGCAATTCGGGCAAATCTTTTTCTTTGGCGCAGGGGGCTTGGGCATGTTTTTGTCGTCGTCGCCGTCACCGTCGTCGAAGACAGTTTGCTTGATGTCGAATATATACTGCTCCGTGTTGTCGGAAAAGGTGCGTGTTATTACTTTGACCTCGTGCGAACAGTCAGGACATACCCAGAACTTGTCAGCGTCCGTTGTCTTGAGGACAAGCTTGACGTTTGATTCTCCAAGGTGGTTTGTAGCGCATATGATATGACTGCATTTTGGGCACTTATGTACCATGGTGTGTGAGTCCCCTGATAATTTTCCAATAAAAATGTGCTAGAGGTAAAAAGTATACCATAGGAGCTGAAAAAAAAGCAATACAGCTATATAAAGTCCTTTTCTGAAATTTAGAAAATCTGAAATCTTGAAATTCTGAAAATTTTGTCTAAGTGAGCAGGCCTGCCGTAATGTTCGGGTAGAGGGAGGGAAGGGAGGAGTGTACATATAACCCGATACGGAAAAAAATGAAGAATAGGTGTTGTAAAAGTTTGCCTGATAGCGTTTAATATGAACTTGTGGCTTGGCCCCGTGTGCGCCTTGTCACGTAAAAGCAGGTAAGATGTGAGAAGTTTTAAAGTTATATAAAAAAGACGGGGGAATGGGGGTTATATATGAAGGGGACAAAAAAATATTCGAAAAATACTACTAAAAAAGCAATTGATACGGAAAATGACCCGTATTTGGCAAAGACAAGTCCGCCTGACCCGTCGATTTGTACGCAGTGTACGATAATATATCACAACAAGCGCTGGAGGCTTTCCACCGAGGAAGACCTGAAAGACAGGGGGAGATATCACGAGGCCGTGTGTCCCGCATGTCAGAAGATAAAGGATAAGTACGTTGGCGGATACGTTACCTTGAAGGGTGAGTTCCTCAAAGACCATAAAGAGGAGATACTTAACCTTGTAAGGAACAAGGAGCAGAGGGCGCGCAGCACAAACCCGCTTGAGCGTATAATTGAAATAACTGAAAACGACGACGGTTTAGAGATAACCACTACGACGGATAAGTTTGCACAGATGCTCGGGCGGGTAATACACAAGTCGTTCAGCGGCGAGGTTGAGTATAAGTGGAGTGACGACGTTAAGCTTGCGCGTGTCGTGTGGAGCAGGTAAACAAGGAGATATTTAAGGTTATGCATGAAGCAAAACTCTGGAAAGAAGGGAAAGAAGGACACGTTGTATGCAACCTGTGCTGCCACCGTTGCAATATTGGGCACGGTAAGACCGGCATTTGCGGGGTAAGGAGGAACGTTGATGGCAAGTTATACAGCCTTAATTATGCAAAGCTGATTTCACGCACTCAGGACCCGATAGAGAAAAAGCCGCTCTTTCATTTTAAGCCTGGCACTGACGCATACTCCATAGCAACGGTGGGGTGCAACTTTAAGTGCAAACACTGCCAGAACTATCAGATCTCCCAGGTGCCCAAGGATTACAGCGAGCTTGAGGGAGAGCACTTTACCCCGGACGAAGTTGTTGCCGAGGCGCGCAATAACTCATGCAACTCTATTGCCTATACCTACACAGAGCCTACCATATTCTACGAGTACGCCATGGACTGCGCAGAGTTGGCAAAAAAAGCCGGGCTCAAGAACATCTTCGTGACTAATGGTTTTATGACAAAGGAGTGTCTGGACGATATGGATGGGCTGCTTGACGCGGCCAATGTTGATTTAAAATCGTTTAGCGAGGATTTTTATAAAAATGTATGCGGCGGCAGGCTCGCCCCGGTACTTGAGACGATAGAACATATGCGAAGCCTTGGCATATGGGTGGAGGTTACGACCCTTATTATTCCGGGCTATAACGACAGCGAAGAAGAACTTACAAATATAGCGCGTTGGCTTGCGAAGACAGACAAAAAGATGCCATGGCACATAAGCGCTTTTTTCCCAACCTATAAGCTTACCGACGCTCCGAGGACGCCGCCTGAAACCATAACCAGGGCGTGCGAGATTGGCAGAGCCGAGGGGCTGTATTACGTCTACGGCGGAAACGTCCCGGGCAACCCTAATGAGTCTACTTATTGCTATAAATGCAAGGAGCTCATAATCGAGCGTTTCGGTTTTAATGTGATGAAAAACGACGTCAGGTTTGGAAAGTGCCCGCACTGCGACGCTGAGATTCACGGGGTCGAGTTGTAGTTTGTCCACTTGCAGGGTTATAGGGTTGATTTTTTTAAGGGAGGGGGAGGTATGCTTGTTGAGTTCAGTGTAGTGCCGTGTGGCAAGGGCGAGGGTATTAGCGAAGACGTAGCAAAGGTGATAGAAACCATCGAGCAAAGCGGGCTTCCTTATAAATTAAATCCCATGGGAACGGTGGTTGAGGGGGAGTGGGACGAGGTCATGGGGCTTATAAAAAAATGCCACGACACGGTGCTTGATGGCGCGGGCAGGGTTGTTACCAGGATTGCCATAGACGACAGGCCGGGGAGACCCGCCGACAGGATAACAGAAAAAATAAAGTCGGTTGAAAAACACCTTGGCAGAGAAGTTTGCAAGTAACGCCTGCGGTGGGCAAACTTCGCAGTTGCTTTTTAGATTTACGAAACTGAAGACTTGCAAACGATTGTTGCGTGATTTTGCTGTGCGCAGCACCTGCGGTGGGCAAACTTCGCAATTGCTTTTTAGATTTACGAAACTGAAGACTTGCAAACGTTTGTTGCGTAATTTTGCCGTGCGCAGCACCTGCGGTGGGCAGTGTGAATTAAGTTAACTTTGTAAGTTGGTGAATTAAACCCGCCATGCGGGAGAGAGGGAAAACTACTTAAAAATGTTTAAATTGTCTTTGTTCCTGCATGTTGTAAGCGCAATATTCTGGATAGGCGGGATGCTTTTTCTCTCGCTTGTTATGGTGCCCTTCTTTAAGACACTTGACGACCCAAGAAAAAAGAGCGAGATATACAAGATTGTTGGCAGACGTTTCAGGTCTCTTAGCTGGATTGCCATTGCCGTGATGCTTGTGACAGGGCCGGTAAATCTGTACTATCTGGGCGCAACTTTTGAGAGTGTGACAAGCGCGGCGTTTTACTCGACGTCTTACGGTCGCATACTTGCGTTAAAGGTTTTGTTCGTATTGCTTGCCCTGACCTCGGCCCTTGTTCATGACTTCTGGATTGGGCCTAAGTCGCGCACCTCGCGCCAGTATGGTAAGTATGCCATGTGGATGGGCAGGACGAATCTGTTAATTGCCCTTGTCATAGTTCTGCTCGCTGTATTTATCAGGGCAGGCGGGTATTAATACAGTGGTCTGATTGTAAATGATGGAAAACAATGAATCAAAGAGGAAGCTATAAGGATGCCTCATAAATTCAGTCCTCACAGTATTGAACGGTTGCTCAGGCCTGACAGGCTCGGCGACACTACCCCTGACGTGTTTTTAAAAGGCATCGGGCTTAAGCCTGGTATGAGTGTTGCCGACGTCGGTAGCGGCCCCGGTTTTTTCACACTGCCTGCGGCAAGCATCGTCGGGCCGTCTGGTATTGTATATGCAATCGACACTCAGCCTGAGATGTTAGTCGAGCTCAGAAAAACAGAGAAGGTCGCGCGGCAAGTAAATGCGGCAAGGATAATTAAAATTCTTTCGGGCGAGCACTCCATACCTCTAAGACATGACTGCGTTGATCTTGCTCTGGTCGTATACATACTGCATGAAGCAACGACCAAGCGTGGGTTTTTAAGTGAAACAGCGCGTATACTCAGGCCCGGAGGCCGTCTTTGTCTTATCGATTGGGACAAGATTAAAGAAGATCGCGGTCCGCCGGTGTGGGACAGGATCGAGCGCGAAGAGGCTGCAGAACTGGTCAGGGCCTCAGGTTTAACTGACGTAACCATATCGTCATTTATGAATTCCAACTACCGTATAGACGCAATTAAAAAGTAGATTTTTTAAATATAGCAATGGAAACTATAATTAACGGGGCAGTGTTGTCGCTTGTCAAAGGCGACATAACAAGACAGTCTGTTGACGCTATAGCCAACGCCGCAAACTCAGGTCTTCGCGGAGGCGGCGGGGTGGACGGCGCGATTCACAGGGCGGGTGGCCCTTCGATAATGAAAGAGTGTTGCCAGATAGTCGGCGGCTGCCCGACAGGTAGCGCGGTTATAACCGGAGCAGGCGAGCTTGCTGCAAAATACGTCATACACGGCGTTGGGCCGATATATAAAGACGGATCTCAAGGTGAAGCAGAAGCACTTTCCAAGGTATACATGAAATCGCTTGAGCTTGCCCTTGAAAACCAGGCAAAAAGTATAGCATTCCCTTCCATAAGCACCGGTGTGTACGGTTATCCGATTAAAGACGCGGCCCGTGTTGCCCTTTCCACTGTAATTGAATTCCTTAAAAATAATGAGGGTTTAGAGTTAGTCAGGTTCTGTCTTTTTTCGGACGGGGATTTGTTGGTGTATTCCGAGGCGCTTGAGGAACTTTCCGGCGGAGTAGAATAATCACTCCCCGCCCCTCACGCACCGGACGTAGTAGGTAACGTCTTTTTTATCCTTGTACACGCGCCCCCAGAAAAGGTCAGCGCTCCAGGCAACCGTTGGTTCGGCAGCGTAGGTAGTGCTTGTCCAGTATACCGACGGTACCGAGTTGGGGAACGCGTTTGTATCGATTGTCGGGTTGTACTGGTCGTCGTATGAAAGGGATTCAAGTTCCACAACGTTTGGAAGCCGCCAGTCGCTAAATCCAGCCATCGTCCCCTTTTTACCTATTTCTGTTTCGCAATAAGTAAGAGCCTCGGCCCAGGTGGCTCTTTTTGCGCCTCTTGTTTCGGGCATTTTTCTGCTAACTGCACTGTTTGAATCTCCCATGTTTTTTGGTTCTTGTTTCTCTTCTTTTTTTGTTTCGGTTTTTTTAGGAGGTGCAGTACAGTCAAAGGGGTTTTGTCCTCTTGAACATTTCTGCCATATTAAACTTGTTTCCGTATCCGTCACCGTGCCGTCTTTGTTGTCGGTAAATTTTTGAGTGGTCTTGGTCGCGCCGTCCTTTACGCATCTTACATAATTTTTTCTGTACTTACGTTCATTAAACACATGTCCGTCCTGAAAAATCACAATCCAGGCTTCTCCTGTAAGTCCGGCACACTCGGTACTTGTCCAGTAAGATGATGGTTTTGAGTTTGGAAAATATTGCGTATTTATGGTCTGAGTGGGTTTGCTCCAGTCTATAATACGCAGCAGTTCCTTTTTGGTCGGTAGGCGCCATAGAGAAGTCCCTGCAAATTTTTCTTCTGCGCCTGTCGCCTGGTTCAGTTCGTCTTCGCAGTAATATAGCGCCCCCCCAAAGTCAAGTGGGATGGAGTCTCCCTCGCAGCCAGCGCCTTGTCCTGCGCTGCATTGCTGCCAGATAAGGCCGGTATGATCGTCCGTTACCGTGCCGTCTTCGTTGTTGGTGAATGAAGGTGGGTGTGCCTGGTAGGTTCCGTCCTGCGCAAGAGGAGAACCCGGCTTTGGGCAAGGTGAAAGTTTCTGTCCCTTGCCGTCGTAACACATCTGTTGGTTTGTATCGGCAAGAGGGGCCGCGCCGGCTTTTGCCTGCATGGCAAAGGCGGCGGAGGTGATAAAAAAGATTATGTAAAGGAGATTACGGACAGTCATAGTTGTTTTTTTGTCAGGTTTCAAATAATAAAGCTATGTATTTTGACATTATAGCATATCGGTGTTGCAGGGCGTATTGTATTCACTCCCCGGTCTTTGCAAGCAGGCCTTTTTTCTTAACCGACTTGAAGTTCCATGCGAAAAATGCGGTCGCAAGCATGACATACACGATGTTAAGGCACCCCGCCCAGACAAAATGACCGGTCGGGAACGTGCCGTGCTCGATTATATGACGCATGCCCTCGAACACGTGCGAGGACGGGATGAAACGCGCGATGGCCTGAAAAAACGGCGGGAACACATCGACCGGATAAAACACGGCTGAAAACGGCTGGAACAGAAAGGCAATGCCCCATGCAAGCACTTCAGCCTCGTGTCCGTAGCGCAGTATTATGCCAATCGTTACGATCCCAACGGCCCAGCCCATAAGTATCAGGTTTACCACAAGGGGCACAAGATATAACCCGAGCTCGAAGATGTTGAATTTATACAAGAGCCATGCGAGGCTTATCATGACGGTCGAGGCAAGGGCGAGTTTTATAAGGCTTATGAAAAGCAGAGAGGCAATGTATTCCACAGGCGTTAGAGGGCTGACGAACAGGTTTAAGAGGTTCCTTGACCACAGGTCTTCAAGGAACGATACGGTCAAGCCCTGCTGGCAGCGAAACAGTACGTCCCAGAGTATAAGCGCACCTATGAAAAAGCGTATGAACTCGGGCAGCACTCCTGTAAATTTTGCCAGGTACATGCTTATAAACCCCCACACGAGCAGGTCCAGCATGGGCCAGTAAAACACCTCCATCAGCCTTGGAAGGCTTCTTTTGTACAGGTAGAGGTGGCGTATTGTGTATGCAAGGCATCTGTTTATGTTCATTGTTTGACTGTTGTTATTTTTTTAATTGTTTAACTTCTCGATATTTATCCCGCAGGGCGGGTCTGAGCCCACCATGTGGTGTTTGTTCTCCACGGCTTTTCTTGCCGGAAATAAGTCTTTTTAGTTTCTCGATATTTTTATCCCGCAGGGCGGGTTTGAGCCTGTTATAAGGCTTAGTTTCCTGCTGAATATCTTGCAGGGAAAATTTCATCTCAACTTCTGGAAATCTTTATAAAAACCTCTTCAAGGCTCTCGCCTTGATATTTTCGCATAATTTCGTCCGGCCTGCCGTTTGCGATTATTTTGCCTTTATCAAGGAATATAAGCCTGTGGCACAGGTCCTCCATCTCCTTCATGTTGTGCGAGGTATAGAGTATGGAGACGTCCTTGTTCCTGTTAATGTCGGTTAAGAGCGTTCTTGTCCTGTCGGCAATGTCAGGGTCGAGGCTTGCCGTGGGTTCGTCAAGGAAAAGCACTTCCGGGTCGTTAAGAAGGGCCTTGGCAAGGCTAACGCGCGTTAGCTGCCCGCTTGAAAGCTTTCTTGTGGGCTGGTTCTCAATATCACGTATTTCGAATATTTCCAGGAGTTCCGTGATTTTGTTCCTTGCATCGGGTACGTCGTATAACCTTGCAAACACAAGCAGGTTTTCCTTTACGGTAAGTGAATAGGGCAGCGAGACGTAAGAAGACGAAAAGTTAACGCGGCTTAGAATCTGAGAGCGGCATTTTTTATGGTCCATGCCAAGGATGGAAATGTCGCCGCTGCTCTGGGTGGTAAGGCCAAGTAGCATGTGCATTGTGGTGGTTTTTCCAGCGCCGTTTGGTCCGACAAGACCGAGGATTTCACCCCTGAACATGTCAAAGGAAATCCCGTCAACAGCGCGTTTGCCGCCAAATTCCTTTGTAAGGTCTTTTACCTCGACCACCGGGTTTGTAGAAGCCTGCATTTTTCTCTCTGACCTTTTTGTCCTTGATACTTGTTTTGTAGAGCGATTACCAAGTATAGCTAAAATACCGGATTCTGGCAAGACGCCTCATTGTGCGTGTCAATTAACGACGTATACCGGCAAGTTAACACGGGTAAACCTAACTGCCGGGCGCGGCTGTATCTTGCTTTGTTCTTGCTTAAAACCGTCATTGTCTGTATCATAAAAGGTCGGGCGCGACTTTCATTATTGTTGTGTTTGAGTGGATAAGCGAGTACTGGAGGCGTTTAAGCAGTCTTGGGCTTTTTTATAACATTTGAGGGCATAGAGGGTTCGGGCAAGTCAACGCAGCTTCTCATGCTTTGCGACTACCTGAGTGCAAAGGGCAATAAAGTGGAAGTAATGCGTGAGCCGGGCGGAACTCCTATTGGCGAGGACGTAAGGCGCATACTCTTAAACGGTTATGAAGAACAAGGGGTGACAATGAATCCCTGGACCGAGCTTTTTCTCTACGAAGCGTGCCGGGCGCAGCTTGTTGCCGACGTTATTCGTCCTGCCATGGATGCGGAAAAAATAGTTTTATGCGACAGGTTCTATGATTCTACGGTTGCGTATCAGGCCGGGGCAAGGGGGATTAATGCAGAGGCCGTTGATTCCCTCAATATACTTGCCACGCAGGGGCTTAAGCCCGATCTGACCATACTCGTTGACTGCCCTGTTGAAGTCGGACTCTCCAGGGCCTTTGCAAGGATAGAGCGTGACGCGGATAAGGATAAAGACGGCAAGACAGGCCGTGAGGACAGGTTCGAGCTTGAAGGTACGGCGTTTCATGAAAGGGTAAGGCGCGGTTATCTTCAAATTGCAGAAAACGAGCCGGAACGGGTAAAGGTTGTTGACGGCACGGGCAGTGAACAGGAAGTGCACAGGGACGTTTGCAAGGTTATAGACGGATTGTTTGAGAAATAGCTGACAGAATAAAACTAAAAAGATAAAAAGATAAAAAATTAAAAAACTAGAAAAATAAAAAGACAAAAAAATGGATTTTTCAGATATTCTCGGACACGAGAGGCAGGTAGGTTTTCTCTTAAAAATTCTGAATTCGGACAGGGTTGGCGGGGCGTATCTTTTTTGCAGCAGAGGTGCTGACGGCATTGGTAAAAAGCAGGTAGCCCTTGCCTTTGCAAGGGCGCTTAACTGTGAAGATTTTAAAGGGACGGACGCTTGTGGAATTTGTAGTTCTTGCACGGCCGCTCTTGCCGGCGCGCACCCGAACATACTTGTCGTCGAGCCTGATGAAAAAGGGGTCTTAAAGATAGACCAGGTAAGGACGCTTCAAAAAGCGCTTCGCTACAGGGTTGAGTCAGGGCGTAGGGTGTGTGTGGTGGACGGGGCGGATAAGATGCTTCGAGCTGCGTCGAATGTGCTTTTAAAAACTCTTGAAGAGCCGCCCCGGGGGTCGATGGTAATACTGCTGAGTTCAAACCCCGACAGCCTTCTGCCAACGATTCTGTCAAGGTGTCAGAGGATAAATTTTTATCCGCTTGCAAATGAGCTTGTTGCAGGGTTGATTGCGGATAAATTCGGGCTTGGCTCTGGCGAAGCCTTGACCATCGCAAGGCTCAGTGGAGGAAGCCCGGCAAGGGCGGCAGAGATGGTCGAAGAGGGTTCGCTTGAGCATTGGGATGTTTTTTTTACTAAATTTGCCGGTATTAACGGCTGCGACGTTACAGGGGTCCTGGATTTTGCAGGGGAGCTTGCAAAGGACGAGCGGATTGTCCAGACACTTGAATTTCTTAAAATAAGGTACAGAGACCTTGTTACGCGCGGGGCAGGGCACACGGACCCTGCTGCTGCCGGGGATATGGACACGCGCTTTTTTATTCCGGGCGGTAATGATATGGACGGGGCCTTAAGATCTTTTGAACTTGTGGAGCAGGCAAGGAGAGATATAATGCCACCGAGGTACGCTAATAAAACGCTTGCCATGGAGTCGCTTTTTATAAATCTCTTTGGCCTGTGTTAAATGAAAACTTAATACAACAGGATAAAAAAATGGCAAGAGTGGTTGGTATAAGGTTTAAGAGGGCTGGTAAGTCCTACAAGTTCGACGCAACGGACTTGGAGCTCAGCCCTGGCGATATAGTGATTGTAGAGGTTGAAAAGGGTATTGGTATGGCAAGGGTGGTGTTGGGCCCGGTCGAGATGGACGCAAAACAAATCGATCGAAAACTTAAGAAAGTCGTAAGGAAGGCCGACGCTGTAGACATTGAAAGGGACGGCTTTAACAGGGAGCGCGAGGATGAGGCATTTAAGGTATGTCAGGGAAAGATAGCAAAATACGGGCTGCCTATGAAGCTTGTGAGTGTTGAGTATCTTTTTGATTCAAGCAAGGCTATTTTTTATTTTACATCCGACACGAGAGTGGACTTCAGAGAGCTGGTAAAGGACCTTGCAGGCCGCTTCTATACCCGTATTGAGATGCGGCAAATTGGGGTCAGGGACGAGGCAAAGACTATTGGCGGGCTTGGCCCGTGCGGCAGGGAGCTTTGTTGTTCGTCTTTTCTTGTGGACTTTACGCCTGTAACGGTAAGGATGGCAAAAGAACAGAACCTGGCCCTTAACCCGCTTAAGATCTCAGGCGTTTGCGGACGCTTGATGTGTTGCCTTAGCTACGAGGTTGGCTCAAAACCGTGCCGGGACAGAAACCGGGGCAAGAAGACTGATTGCGGCAAAGGTAGAGATAGAGTGGCCGGTAAGGGCGGATGCGGAGATAGAAATAACGCAAAGCGAGATCAGACAAATCAAGGACAGGTAAAACAAGACCAGGCAAGGCAGGGGCAGGCAAAACAAGGCCGGACGGACCATCAAGGCCAGGGAGATCGTCAAGGCCAGGCAAAACAAGACCGGCCGGACCGGCAAGGCCAGGGAGACCGTCAAGGCAAGACAAGGTCAGGCAGAAACGAACGCACCCCGGGCAGGACCGAAGGCGGGAAACAATAAATGTCGTCTTTCTATATAACCACCCCAATATATTATGTTAACGACGTGCCTCACATCGGGCACGCCTATACCACCATTGCGGCCGACGTGCTGGCGCGCTACAAGAGGCTTAAAGGTGAAAAGGTTTTTTTCCTGACCGGTACGGACGAGCACGGGCAGAAGGTAGAAAGGGCGGCATATAACGCAGAAGTGACGCCGGGCGTGTTCGTGGACATGGTGGTCGGGCGGTACAAGGATTTATGGAGAGAGCTAAATATATCGAACGATGATTTTATCCGCACTACAGAGAAAAGGCACAACAGGGCGGCTATACGTTTCTGGCAGGAGATAATGACAAGCGGTGATATCTACTCAGGGCAATACGAGGACTGGTACTGTACGCCGTGCGAGAATTTTCTGACCAAAACCCAACTGGAATCGGGGAAGTGTCCTGATTGCCACAGAGACGTTGAGATGTTAAAAGAAGAGAGTTATTTCTTCCGCCTTTCAGGGTACGGAGAAAAACTCCTTGACCACATAGAGAACCACCCGGACTTTATAAAACCGGACACGCGGCGTAACGAGATTACGAGTTTTATAAAAACAGGGCTCAGGGACTTAAGCGTCAGTCGCACTACGTTTTCATGGGGCGTGCCGGTGCCGGGAGACCCTGACCATATCATGTACGTATGGATAGAGGCGCTCTCGAACTATCTTTCGGGAATCGGATATCCGGAGGAAGAGAGTTATAAGGAGTTCTGGCCGGCAGACGTGCACCTGATGGGTAAGGACATTCTCAGGTTTCACTCGGTTTTCTGGCCGTCGTTTTTAATGAGCGCCGGTCTTCCGCTTCCGAAAAAAGTATTTGCCCATGGCTGGTGGACGGTTGAGGGAAAGAAAATGAGCAAGTCGGCAGGAAACGTGGTTGACCCGTTTGAGGTTACAGCCGCTTACGGGGTGGACCAGTTCAGATACTTTTTGTTGCGCGAAGTGCCGTTTGGCCTTGACGGGGACTTTTCAATCGAAGCCCTTAAGACCAGGATAAACGCAGACCTTGCAAACGACCTCGGAAACCTGTTATCTAGATCTGTCTCAATGATAGAGAAGTACTGCGACGGGGTCGTACCGGCGCGCGGGGTGAAAGACAGGCACGGGCTGGAGACGGAGCTCTGGGAGATGGTGATCCCTCTTGCGTATTCGGTTGACCTTGAAATGAGCAACCTTGCTTTTAGCGAGGTCCTCGCAAAGCTCTGGACTGTGATTCGGGAGATGAACGCTTATGTTGAAAAAACAGCTCCGTGGAAGCTTGCAAAAGAAGGTGAACGTGAAACTCTTTCGACCGTGCTTTTCACCCTTGCCGAGGGGCTAAGGATTGTCGCTGTTTACCTGTTTCCGTTTATGCCTGACTCTGCGCAGAACATATGGACGCAGCTTGGCTTATCATATGAAATTCAGGATGTTTTACTTAACGACGAAGTGAAGATCGGCGCAAGAGAGATTGCCGGAAGCAAGGTCGCAAAAGGCGCGCCGCTTTTTCCGAGGCTGGATTGACTTCTGTGTGTGGTGATTGATTTATGAAGTAGTTGCCGCCAATAATTTTTGTTAATGGATTAAACAAACCCTCACGTAAGTTGGTGAGGGATTTTTTTATAGCAGGAATGTTAGGACGACATGAACAAACAAGCTGAAAAACTCATAGACGCTCACGCCCACCTTGACGACGAGCGATTTGACGAGGATCTAGACGTCGTAATTGAAAGGGCGAAAGAGGCCGGGCTTAAGGCAATCGTCACGGTCGGGTGTTGGCAAAGGGAAGCCGGGCTTGAAAAGGTGCTGGCTATAGTCCGGCAGTATAGGGGCTTTGTCCGTCTTGCAGCGGGCGTGCATCCGCACGATGCAAAGGACGTTACCGACGACACGCCTTACGAGTTTTTCTCAAGGCTTGCCCAGGAAGAAAACCGCGCAGGCAGGCTTGTCGCAATTGGCGAATGCGGACTTGACTACCACTACAAAAACTCACCCGAGGCAAAACAAAGGCAGGTTTTTATAGACCAAATTAAACTTGCGAGGAATTTGGACCTGCCCGTTATCGTCCACTCGCGCGAGGCCGAAAGCGAGACAATGGAGATATTAAAAGGCGAGGGCGTGGGCGAGGCAGGCGGCCTCCCGGGTGTCATACATTGTTTTTCAGGCTCTGCAAAGATGGCCGAAGAGGCGCTCTCCATGGGGCTCTATTTGTCTTTCACAGGGGTTGTGACTTTCCCGAAGGCCGTGGAGTTGCAGGAGATAATAAGTCATATTGTGCCAATAGAGCGTATGATGGTCGAGACGGACTGCCCGTATCTTTCACCCGTTCCCAAGAGGGGCAAGAGGTGCGAGAGCGCTTTTGTCGCTTATACGGCAGGGAAGATTGCAGAGCTAAAGGGGCTCACGACGGACGACGTTGCAAGGATTACTACTCTTAACGCCGAGATTTTCTTTGATATAAAAAATTCTGGTATGAAAAAGGACGGGGAGGCCAGCGAAGCACAAGGGGAGGTCCATGAACCCCAGGAAGCCAAAATCGCTTACAAGATAAGAAATTCCATTTACCTTAACATCACAAACAGGTGCACCAACAAATGTACTTTCTGCGCAAAGTTCTCGTCCTACACGGTAAAAGGGCACTATTTGAGACTAAAAAAAGAACCTGAATTTGATGAAATACTAAAGGCAATATATGCAATTGACCCGGAGCCTGAGCTTAACTGTGACGAGGTAGTTTTTTGCGGTTACGGCGAATCGCTCATCCGTCTTGACCTTGTAGTTAAACTCGGTCTGCATCTAAAAAAGTCCGGGTGTAAGATAAGGATAGACACGGACGGACTTGCCAACCTTGTACACGGCAAAAACGTATTAAAAGAACTGATGTTCGTTGACACCCTCTCGGTCAGCCTTAACGCCGCGGACTCGGCGACTTACGAAAAGCTGTGCAGAACCCCGTATGGAGACAAGGCCTTTCCGGCCATCCTTTATTTCCTGCGTGAGGCGAAAAAGTTTATTCCGAAAGTTGTTGCTTCGGTGGTTGCCGTGCCGGGTCTTGACGTTGAGGCCTGCAGAAGGATCGCTGAACAAGATATCGGCGTTGGTTTCCGCGTCAGGGAATACAACGAAGTCGGCTGACCCGCATGGCGGGTTTAATACACCAAGGCGCGTTGGTGGTTCTTTATGTAGTTGCTGATTTGTATGTAAGGTAATTTAACGAAGTCGGCTGACCCACGGAGTGGGTTTGATTAGTCAATTTACATAGTGGTTTAATATGTAATTGGCCGGTCTATGTTCAAGGGAATACAACGAAGTCGGCTGCCCCGCATGGCGGGTTTAATTAACTAACGTGTGTTTTTGCCTGGATGTTTTAATTCTTTAAATATGCCTGTTGCTGTATTTGCTCACTGCAGGTGCTATGCGTCCCTGACGCTTGCGCATGGCAGATGATGCAATGGGCATTTGTACTCTAAAGTTTTAATTCTTTAAACATGCCGGCTACTAAATTCGCCCACCGCAGGTGTCGGTTGCAACTTTTCCTGATTGGGTGTAGAATTACAGGGTATGGAATTATAATGTTTTTTGAAGGAGAAAATAGATGCCAGCGTCTGAGCTTAATGCAGCCGTAAGCCACAAGATAGAGGTTTCGCCTAATCTGATAATATTACAGGTAAGGGCCGATGGGTGGGAATTGCCTGACTTTATACCGGGACAATTTACGCTCCTTGGTCTTCCTGGCTCGGCTCCGAGGTACAGGTTCTCCGACCCAGAGGAAACACCTCCGGACCCGGATAAACTCATCAGGCGCGCCTATTCTATATCATCGTCTTCGGTTGAAAAGGAATACGTGGAGTTCTATATAACACACGTAAGCTCCGGCGCCCTTACTCCGCGCCTGTTCGCCTTGAAGGTCGGGGACCGGGTCATGCTTGGCAAGAAGTTTACCGGCATGTTCACCCTCTCTGACATTCCAAAGGACTCAAACGTTGTGATGATAGCCACGGGGACCGGGCTTGCCCCGTACATGAGCATGATACGCACCGAGCTTGAACACGGCATAGAAAGGCGTATTGCCGTGCTTCACGGCGCAAAACATTCATGGGACCTTGGCTACCGGTCCGAGCTTACGACCATGCAAAGGCTTTGCCCGAACTTCACTTATTTTCCCATTGTAAGCGATCCGCAAGACGAGCCCGTGGCGTGGAGCGGGGACGCGGGTTTTATGTCGGTTCTGTGGGAGAGTGATCAGATTGAAAATGCCTGGGGTAGAAAACCCGACCCGGCCGACACGCACATATTCCTTTGCGGAAACCCGCTTATGATAGAGGGCATGCTTACATTGCTTGAAAAAGACGACTTTTACGAGCAGACAAAGGAAAAGCCAGGTCAAGTTCATCTGGAGCATTACTGGTAAAATTTTCATCCTGCTTGAGCAGGATGATAGAATCCCCCCCTTCCCCGCAATTTGATTTTTGCCATCTGATAATTCTGTGGTAAATTCTACCTATGCGTCCCCTTGTACCGATTACCGTTGCTTTTATGCTTGGCCTTGTGTGCGCTCGGTGGTGGGAGCCTGATTACGCAACAGTAGGCGCGTTGATTGTTTTTTCAATTTTTCTTGCAATCATCGGGGCA
>CBDUXY010000018.1:0-22656 GCA_965371305.1 uncultured bacterium | reverse complement strand
TCAACTCGGATAAACACCAACTCCGGAAGCAGGACGCTCGCCAGATTTTTTTAGTGAAAAGGACAAAGAAATTTGAAAAAAAAGGGCGAACGTTTTTTAAAGATAATTATCCTTCACAGGTTTACCATGGGCACGCTTGAACTGCTGCTCACTATAGGCGCCCTTAAATATCTTAACAGGGATATGGAAGAAGTGGCCTATGGGTTCATCAATCAATTCACCCTGAACACGGACCACTTCATCATAAGCTACCTGATTGACAAAGCAGGTATGATAAAAAACGAACAACTGGTTTTGACTTCCGTACTCCTGTTTCTCTCTTCCATACAATCTTATACAGAAGGGTACGGACTTTTCAGGAGAAGGAAATGGGCTGAATGGTGTGCAGTAATATCCACCTCTTCGTGGATACCTTTCGAACTCTACGCCATCTTCGTTAAAAACTCTTCTATCACTATATTAGTTTTGCTCTTTAACATAGCAATCGTTTATTACATGATAAGACACAGAGAGTTATTCAAGAAAAAGCATGATATCTTTTTACCCTGATTATTTTGTCAGTATGATTTATCGCTTGCGTTATTAAAGATGCCTTCCCTGACGAATCAACCTTGCGCAATTACACCCGCCCTACGGGCGCCATGCGGGTTACCCTGATTATTTTATCAGTTTGGATCCAGAAATTTTTCAGATTTGTACCACCCGGAGTGGTATATAGATGGGTCTACTTGCTTTTCTTTGCATTCGCGGCGCGTTGCTTTGCTTCACTCTTGAGCGTATTAAACAACTTCCTTGCCCTCTTATTATCAGGTTCGGCTTTCAGGATTATCACAAGCTCCCCTGCGGCCTTATTCCTCATGCCCAGGTTCTTGTAGGTAAAGGCAAGGTTATAGTGGGTGTGCATATTCGCGGGCTCATAAAAAAGCGCTCTTTGATAATACTTCACGGCTGTTTTGTGTTTACCCTGTTTTGCATACATCGTACCGATATTTGAAATAGCCGGAGTGAAGTCCGGCTTATACTTAAGCGACTCGCTAAAATAACTTATAGCAAGGTCGGACTTGCCTTTTTTTGCATACACAAGGCCTAAGTTATAAAGGGCTTCCGGGTAACCAGGCCTGAGAGCGACCGCTTTTTTAAAGGCCTTGACGCTTTTTTCACCTTGACCGATAGTGCCGAATATAAGACCAAGATTGTTATACGCCTCAGGGTAGTTTGGATCAAGCTTAAGCACCTTTGCGAATTCGGCAATTGAATCCTTGATGCGCCCCTTGCTCTTGTAGGCAAGGCCAAGGTTATTGTGTGACTCGATACTGCCGGGCCTGACCCTTAAGGCCTCTTTATACTCTTCTATGGCCTCGTCAATACGCTCCTGGTGCGAATAAGCAAGACCCAGATTATTATGAGCGGTGAAAACGTCCGGGTAGTTCTTAACGCTGTCTGTCCACAGGGTCTCGCTTGACTGCCACACGTTCCCCCTCTGGAAGGTGAGCATGGAGAAGACAAATATAACGACCAAAAGCGCTATTACCATGACTTTTTGCCTAAGTGCGCTTGCGCCGGCACTATCGCCCTCGCCCCTGTCCAGGCGATACAGGTAATCAAAGCCCATGGCGACCATAAAGAAAAGTCCGATTGAAGGAAGGTACATGTACCTGTCGGCAACCCCTGCTCCGCCCGACGGGTGGGGCACGATGTTAAGCACGGGGCCTATGGTAAAACAAAAGAAAAGTATCCCAAAAGCAAACACCCTGGTCTTCCTTACACTCCAAACCAGAATTACGGCGATGACGAGTACCACTATGATAGAGAGCCAGTACTCGGGTTTTGTAATGGTAATACCTTTTGGATAAGGGTAAAGGGCGGCGAGTTTAAACGGGGCTATCGTCTTATACAGGTAAAAAACAGTGCTTTTTATGGCAACCAGGTTCCTGTTAAAAAAAGTCATCTCAGGCCACGCGTCTATCACGGCCCCCGGGTCGTGGGTTGAGATGGACGTCATGGCAAAGAAAATACTAAGGGCAAAAAACGGCAACTTCTCCCAGAAGACCTTAAAATTACTTGCCTTAAAATCCCTTCTTTCAAGATAATCAAACAGCACGAGCACAAACGGAAGGGTCACGGCAATGGTCTTTGTAAAAAGCGCAAGCGTAAACACGACAAACGACGGGAGGAGCCATTTTATATTTTCCGACTTTCTGTACAAGACATAAAATATCATGGCGGAGATAAAAAACACGCCGGAGAGCACGTCTTTTCGCTCTGCCATCCAGGCCACACTTTCAACGTGAAGCGGGTGTATGGCAAACAGCGCTGCCGCAACAAACGCGACCAGAACACGCTTGTTTAAAAGTGTAACAAGGTAAAAGACCAGGAACGAGTTTATGATATGGAGCAGAAGGTTAGTCGTATGGTACACAGTCGGGTTATTGTGAAAGAAGTGGTACTCAACGGCAAAGGACAAGAGAACCATCGGCTGACTGAAAAACTGTTTGTGGAAGCCTGAGAATATCTCTTTTATGTTTGCCCAGGAGAGACTCTTTATAAGCCTGTTGTTAAAATACGCAGGGTCGTCCCAGTTTACAAACTCATTGTCGAGTATGCTTGAAAAGGCAAGGAAAGTAATCACGGCTATCACAAGACACGGCACGATATAACGCGCCTTACCCCGAAGCAGTGGTGCAAAAAAAGACGTGGCACTGTGTTGTTCCGGGTTTACGGGGCCGCCGGAGCTACCGGAGCCGCCGGGACGCACGGGTGGCTTTTGCGCTGACGCTGCTTCAGGAGAGAGCGCCTTTACCGAATCTTTACCCCTGGTACCGGGCCTTTGTCTATTTTTTGAGGGAGTTGAGGACTTTTTTCGCTTTTTCATGGTCAGGTTTTATTTTGAGAACAGTGCGAAGTTCTTTAACCGCACTTGTCCTTTGCTTAAGCTTAAAATACGTCATGGCAAGGTTATAGTGTGTTTCCGCGTAACCAGGCCTTAACTTGATGGCCTTTTTAAATTCAACAACAGCCTGTTTAAACCTCCCCTTGCTGCCATAAGCAACGCCAAGCCTGTTGTGGGCGTCAGCGTGTTTCGGGTTGAATTTAATGGTATCCTTGTACTGCACTATGGCCTCGTCAATACGGCGCAAACCAAAGAGGGTATTGGCGAGGTTATAACTGGCGTTTGAATATTCGGGGCGCAGGCGTAAGGCCTCTTTAAACTCCCTCATTGCAGCTTCGGGACGTTTTATCATCAAATACGTATAACCTAGGTTGTTGCGGCCTGAGGCAAAATCAGGGTTAACGCTGACTACTTTTTTAAAAGAGTCCAGCGCTTCTTTAACGCGCCCGCTGACAAGGTATACGTAACCAAGGTTGTTATGGGCTTCAAAGTGCCTCGGGGCGAGCCTTACCGCCTCTTTATAAGATTTTATCGCCTCATCTTTTTTACCCTTCTTGTTGTACGCGACACCAAGGTTATAATGAGCCTCCGGGTAGTCCGGGTCTATTGAAAGTACTTTTTTGTATTCCTTGATGGCCGAATCAACGCGCCCCCTGGTATAGTAGGCATGACCGAGGTTGTTATAGGCATCGACAAAATTCGGATCAATCCTGATAGCCTCTTTGTACTCGGCAATTGCCAGGTCTATCTTGCCCTGCTCGAAAAAAGTAAACCCGAGGTTATTGTGCACCTGAGGGTATTTAGAACCGCCCTGGTTGCCAAACTTATATTCTTTAATGGCAAGGTCCACCATGCCCAGTTTTTTATAAGCGTTACCAAGGTTGTTGTGGGCCGGAATATAGCTCGGGTGAAACTTAAGACTCTCCTTATATAGCTCTACTGCCTCTTTGTGTTTTCCCTCCCTGGCAAGTATAAGACCAAGGTTGTTGTGCGGAAGGTAGGCGGTCGGAGACTTTTTAATAGTGTCTGTCCACAGTGTCTTGCTACTTGCCCACACCTCGCTGCGTAAATTCGTCATCACCGTAAAAAGGGCAAAAACGGCAATCAGCGCAATTACAAGAGGCACCCTTCTTGCTCTGGCCTTCTCGCCTTCGCTAAAATACAATTTGAAAAAACCAATACCTATCATATAAAAAATTCCTATTGATGGTACGTACATGTACCGGTCTGCTACTATTGCCCCGCCGGTTGGAAAAGGCACTAACTTTAACATCGGAAAAATCGTTATCAGAAAAAACAGCACACCGAAAACGACTGTTTTCCTGCGAAGCCCAAACCACAAAAAAACCGCTGCAAGAATTAAAAATACCACAACGGAAACAAAGAAGTCAGGCGCAAAGATGCTCATCTTTTCAGGATACGGATATATGGCCGAAAGATTAAACGGCAAAATTGTCTTAACAAGGTAGAATACAAGACTGTAGCAAAAAATAATAACCCTGTCCATAAGGAAAACCTGATTAAGCTGCCCTGTGAGTTCCGTTGACCTGTGTATGTAAATCGTAATAAGACCGAACACAAGACTTAAAGCAAAAAACGGGATCTTCTCGCCGATAAGTCTTACAAAGTCTTTAATGTTCCTGCCCTCGAGGTAATCAAAAAGCAGCATTACAAGGGGCAGCATCACGACAGAGGGTTTTGCAAGGAGCGCCAGGAAAAATGCAATTAAAGACGCCGCGTACCACTTCCATACCTGCCGGGTCCATTTTTCTCCGCAATCTCTTAAAACACGTCTTAAAAACAGATAAAAAAGCAGTGAGAGCAGGAAGAAAAACGTACTCATAACATCCTTACGCTCCGTAATCCAGGCAACACTTTCCACATGAAGCGGATGGATAGCAAAAAGCATGGAAGTTATAAAAGAAACCAATATCTTATCGCATAAAAGAAAAATTATATAAAACAGCAAAACGCAGTTAAACATATGGAGCGCGACGTTTGTGGTGTGATAGGCGGTTGGCGAGCCGTTAAACAGGGCGTTTTCAATAGAAAAGCTCAGGAGCACAAGCGGCTGACTAAAGGTCCTTTTATGAAACGTGGTGAAGATCTTCCCTACGTTTGACGGCGAAAGCTCTTCGATTAACGGATTTTCAAGATACTCGTTATCGTCCCAGTTCGTCACTTCGTTATTAAGAGCGCTTGAAAAGGCAATAACAGTCAACAAGGCTATTACAACGGCTGAGACGATTAAAAGCCTTTTCCTGTCGCCAGCTTTTGCGCCTGAAAAAAAGCTTGTAAAAAATCCGTTATTTTCTGTAGTTTTTTTCATATAAGATTCAACACCAGGGCCTTGTTAAGTCACGTCCGGTCCATGCCTGGACCGGGCAAGTCTGGTATTATAACAAAAACATACCCGTGGCACAACGACCGTTTCACTCTCAGTTCGCAAACCACTGCCGGGTGTGCTTGACAGCGCTTAAACATATGCTAACCTTTAATAAGAGGCAAAAAAAACATTATGGATTTGTAACTACCACAATGAGGAGGTTGATGCCATGAAATACGAAGCAAAAACATTCGAACTCAGCGGGCTTGACGGCATATCAGACGACCAGATCGCCCAGCATCGAGACATACTATATACAGGTTACGTAAAAAAACTTAACGAAATACGCGAAAAACTTTCAACCGTAGACCTTGGCAGCGCAAACCAAACCTACAGCGAACTGCGTGCATTAAAGGCAGAAGAGACCTTTGCACTGAACGGGGTTATCCTGCACGAGTTGTACTTCGGCAACCTTGGAAGAGATAGTGCGTCGCCCACAGGCGAGCTTTCAGCACTTATCGAAAAGGACTTCGGCTCTCTTGAGAGCTATAAAAGGGAGCTTAGTGCGTGCGGACTTGCAGCGCGCGGCTGGGTCGTACTTGGTCTTAGCCTGCTTGACTCAAAGCTGCATAACTTCTGCCTTGACTCGCATAACTCGGGCGTACCGGTCTCCACAATTCCGATACTCGTAATGGACGTATACGAACACGCCTATGGAATTGATTACGGAGTTAAAAGACCTCCATACATAGAGGCCTTTATAAAGAACATCGATTGGAGCGCGTGCGAACAAAGGCTGATTGCGGCTAAGGTCTCAATGAAGCTCTAAGCGTCGCGTAATTACGGTTAATACGGCTTGACAGACGTAAACTTTCAGATAGTGTGTAACTCAGGGGTTCGCTTAAGCAAGCCCCCCCCCTCTCTCCCTGCCACCTCTTTGTTTGAACCGAAAGACTTGTAAGCCTGGTCAGGGTATGTTAAATAAATACGGGTGCGGGCCATTTATTTATTGTCCGCAATGTTGCGGGTATGGCACACAAACCGTGCCCGTATTTGTATTTAATTTAACTGAACCGAACGGAACCAAACACAAATATGACCCTGGCCATTGTTGCAGTTATTTTGGGCTTAGTCCTCCTTGTCTGGAGTGCTGATCGCTTTGTAGAAGGCTCTGCCGCAGCGGCTCGGCACTTTGGAGTGCCGCCGCTTTTAATCGGCATGGTCGTTGTCGGCTTCGGCACGTCCGCGCCGGAGATAGTCGTCTCGACCTTTGCTTCGCTTCAGGGCAACCCGGGCATCGCCCTTGGTAACGCCTTTGGCTCCAACATAACCAACATCGCACTTATCCTTGGCCTAACGGCCCTCATAAATCCGATAATCGTAGAGTCCAGAATACTCAGGAAAGAACTCCCCATACTAACCGTTATTACCGGCCTTGTTGCAGTGCTTCTGTGGGACCACGACCTCTCGCGCCTTGACGCACTGATTTTGCTGATAGTCTTTACAGCTCTTATGTCATGGACCATCTACCAGGGCCTTCGCCACAGAAAAGACGCCCTTGCAGATGAAATAAAAGACGAACTTAAAGAACATGCAATGCCCATTAAAAAAGCGTTGACCTACCTTGCAACCGGCATGGTGGTTTTAATGGTAAGCTCGCGCATACTTGTGTGGGGAGCGGTTAAAATAGCCGTAGGATTCGGCGTAAGCGACATAATAATAGGCCTTACGGTAGTTGCAATAGGCACGTCTTTGCCCGAACTTGCCGCCTCCCTCATTGCTACGAGAAAGGGCGAGCACGACATAGCCATTGGAAATGTCATCGGCTCAAATCTCTTTAACACCCTTGCCGTGGTCGGCATAGCTGGCGCAATTGCCCCGACGACAATCGGCCCTGAGGTCTTTTCAAGAGACATTATGGTTATGGGAGCCCTGACTGTTTCACTGTTTATCTTCGGTTACGGTTTCCGCACCCAGGGCAGGATTAACAGGACAGAAGGCGGGGTGCTGCTTGCCTGCTACATAGCTTATAACGCCTACCTTGCAATAAGTGTTTTCGGGGGGTAAATCATATCCCATAAAAAAACCTCTGTGGAACTTAATCCGATACAGGTTCAGGGTCTTGTTCTCAGGTCTTTACTTAACGCTTCTTTTCCAAGACGATCCATCCGGGCCATAGCGTCATCAATTTTCTTTTTGTTGTCTTTATATATTTCAAGGTTAGCCTGAGGATAATTTTCAAGTGAATCAGCCAATATCTCGAAAACTAATAACCTTTCCTGAAACTTTATCTTCTCTTGGTCCGATACACTTTCATAACTAAGCTTTGTTTTTAATGAATCAATTCGGTTTTGAACAAATTTCAAATCCATCATGCCTCCATTTTTTTCAAAAATGGCTTTGGCGATGTAAAGCTTAAACACTATGGCAATAAAATCGCTGTATGTAATTTCAACGCTGTCCCATACTCCGAGTTCTTTAATAGCTCTAAGCGGTTCATCTAACGATTTGATAGAATTCCATTCATTCTTGTTATTATTGTCCCAGCTTTCAATGCCAGCAAGCTGACTAAGAAAGAAATCTACTTCTTTTTGATTAAAAGGAAATCCTGTTAACTCAGACAAAATTAACCTGAAATTATCTATATTCTTAACTACATTATCCGCACCGGCAATGCGCTCCCCGGCATTTGCATCTATTGCAACTAACATAAATAAAACCTCAAGTAACTTAAATAATATTTTTCTCATACATATTCACATTAAAATAAAAGGCGGGGCGTTTAGCCCGGCCTACTTTAAAATTATTAGAACACACAAAGACTACTTGCCCTTAATCTGCTCTAACGCCTCACAGGCCTTTTTATTACGCATCTTGCACGCCCGTCCCAGGTCTTCTCTTGCCTTGTCGTATTTTTTTCTGCTCGCATACACCCCGCCCCTGTAAGAGTAAGCAAGAGCGATGTTGGGATTTAACTCTATTGCCCTATCAAGGTCAACCAGGGCTCTTTTGTACTGCTTCTTATCCGAGTACACCCCGCCCCTGTATACGTAGGCGATAGCAAGGTCCGGCTGCATCTCTATGACCTTGTTCAGATCTTTCAGAGCGCTCTTGTACCACTTCCTGCCGCCATTGGCCCCTCCCCTGTACAGATAGGCAATGGGTGTGGAATCGTCAAGCTCTATTGAATAATCAAGGTCTTTGACCGCACGCTCGAACTCGCCTTTACCAAAATAAGCAGCCCCTCTGTACACGTAAGCCTTGGCCAACTTTTCATCTTTAAGCAACGCCTTGTCAAGGTCGCGTATGGCGCTATCAAACCGGCCGGTAGCAAGGTAGACGCTGCCGCGAAAAACGTTTGCAATGGTCATGTCAGGGTTAAGGGCGAGGGCTGCGTTAAAGTCCTTTAACGCGAGTTCCAACTTTCTATTATTGAGCAGGATTATGCCACGGTTTGCATAGGCAGAGGCAAATCCGGAGTCAAGCTGGATTGCTTTTGTAAAGTTCTTGTACGCCTCTTTCGCCCTGCCTGTTGAATTATATACAAGCGCGCGCCCTGCATAGGGCTGGGCAAGGTTCTCATTAATCCCGATTGCCCTGTTAAAGTCCTGCATCGCCCTGTCGTTTTGACCGAGCTTATGATAGGCAACACCTCTGTTGCTGTACGCCACTGCAAAGTCTGGGGCAAGAGAGGTAGCCTTGTCGTAATACTCTATTGCCTGCTGAAAACGCCCTATACTGTGAAGTTCAAAACCCTTGTTGTTGTACGCTTGCGCCTCTTCCGACGGAGGGCCAGGCTCGCAGCCCGTAACCGCGAACAGAAACATACACAGGGCCATCAGTGAAAATAAATACCTTAGCTTCATAAGATTCATAATGCTCCAATCACAAAATTTTTAGCTGTAATAAATTAAAAAAATCAGGAACTCTCGATAAACAACCGGCCCGGATCCTCAAGGTAACCCTTCACCTTATTGAGGAAGTTAGACGCATCCGCGCCGTCAACGACCCTGTGATCGAAAGTAAAAGATATGGGTAAAATCCTTCTTATTACTATTTCGCCGTCCTTTACCCACGGCCTCTCCTTTATCTTGCCCGTACCGAGGATGGCGACGTCGGGTGAATTTATTATAGGGGTAGAGTACGTCCCGCCAAACGTGCCGTAGTTGCTAATGGTAAAGCTCGACCCTCTTAGTTCATCAAGGGTGACCTTCCTCTCTCTTGCCCTCCGGCTAAGGTCTTCGACCTCTCTTGCAAGGTCGAGTATGGTTTTATCCTGAACGTCCTTTACAACACACACCATAAGCCCGTCCTGAGTATCAACGGCAACACCTATATTATAGTATTTTTTAACTATTATCTCTTCCGTCTCTTCATCGACGCTTGCGTTGAGCAGGGGGTGGCTTTTGAGCGCATGCTGCGCCGCCTTCATGAAAAACGGCAGGAAGGTAAGGTGAACCCCGAGTTCCTTTGCTACGTCCTTTTCCCTTTTTCTCAGATCCCATAGGTCTGTTATATCCGCGTCATCCATGCCCGAGACGGACGCGGCATTCCTGAGTGTTTTTACCAGATTCCTTGCAATAGCCTTTCTAACCCCTTTGAAGGGAATCCTCTCGACCGGACCGTGTTTGTCAGCGCCCTCTTTCTGCCTGACCTCCCCTTGGCCCCGAACGTCTGCCTCTGTGACGCGTCCGCCAGGACCTGTGCCTTCTACAAGCTTCAAGTCAACGCCAAGCTTTTTGGCAAGGCTCCTGACCATAGGGGTTGCCAGGACTTCTTCAGGCTCAGGCATCGTGCCGACAACAGAGACCGATTTGTCCTCTTCCTCTTCTTCCTCTGCCCCTTCTTCCTTGCCGTATTCAACCACAATCAGGGTCTCGCCAACCTCGACAATATCACCCTCGGCCTTGCCAAGTTTTACAATCTTGCCTTTTTTTGGTGAAGGTACTTCGACTATGGCCTTGTCGGTCTCAACATCAACAACCACCTGATGTTCTTCGACCATGTCGCCTTCTTTTACGTGCCACTTGACTATTTCACCTTCTGTTATGCCCTCACCAAGGTCGGGCAGTTTAAAATCAAAATTCATGGCACAAATTCTCCTCTGTTATAAACTCTACCCGCCGCAAGTAGCAGCGCAATATTGATAAGTCAATCTTTAATAAAAATCAAACCCGCCCTGCGGGCGCCTTGCGGCGCCGTGTGCATGTTGAACCTGACCAGGTCAGTACTTTAAGATTTCCTCGTAGGCCTGCCTGATACGCTCAACCGTTGGCATGAAGAAGTCCTCAAGCCTTGCCATAGGCACGGGGGCGTCAGGAGCGGCAACGCGAAGTATCGGCGCTTTAAGGTGCATTATTGCGTTCTCCGCAATAAAGGCTGATATCTCGGCGCCAAGGCCGCAGTATTTTGTTGCCTCATGCACTATTACAAGGCGTCCTGTCTTTTTAACTGAATTCAAGACCGTCTCCTCGTCAAAAGGCCGAAGGGTCATTAAATCTATAACCTCGACACTCAGGCCTTCGGTTGCGTCGGCTGCCCTGTGCAGCATCGTACCCCAGGCAACGACCGTTACGTCTTTCCCCTCCTGGTAGATCTCGGCCTTGCCAAGAGGTATGGTGTACTCCCCGGCAGGCACGGTGGTCTTTACCGCGCGGTAGAGCCGGGCGGGTTCAAGGAAAAGTACCGGGTTCGGATCTCTTATCGAGGCCGCAAGCAGCCCCTTTGCATTATAAGGAGTTGACGGCACAACGACTTTTATCCCAGGCATATGGCAAAGGATCGCCTCTGAGGATTCGGAATGCAATTCCGGCGCTTTAATGCCGATACCATACGGAGTCCTAATGACCATTGGACAGGTAAAGCGCCCTCTTGAACGCATCCGCAGGCGCGCAGCATGTGAGTAGACCTGCTCCAGGGCCTCATATATAAAGGCCATGAACTGTATCTCGGCAACAGGCTTTAAGCCGTAAGCCGCCATGCCTATGGCGGAGCCGACTATGCCAAGCTCGGATAAGGGGGTGTCAATTACACGGTCTGTCCCGAACTTTTCAACAAGACCGTTGCTTGCCCGAAAAACACCACCGTCAACACCTACGTCCTCGCCTATCAAAACGACGTCCGGGTCGCGTTCCATCTCGACCGAAAGGGCGTCGTTAATGGCCTGGACCATGGTGATTTTTTTTATTTCTCCTGCCATCCGAGTTCCTTTAATTCCTTAATCTGTCTTGGTGTTAAGTGTGAATACGTGTGGGTGACAATATGGCCCGGCTCTGACGGAGGATAGGCCTCTTCTTTTTCAATCTCCTCGTCAACGAGTTTTTCATACCTGGCCCTTACGTCCTTTTCATAATCTTCCGTCCAAAGCCCCTGTTTTTCCATATACAGCCTGACCCTTATAAGAGGCTCTTTTTTCTCCCACTCGCAGACCTCTTCCTCGTCCCGGTACCTTGAGGCGTCGTCAGCCGTTGTGTGGTTACCAAGGCGGTAAGTCAGGCATTCTATCAGTGTAGCCCCCTGCCCGGCCCTTGCCCTTTCAACGGCCTTTTTCATAGCGCTGTATACGGCAAAGACGTCGTTTCCGTCCACCTGCAAACCCTCGACACCATATGCAATTGCCTTCTGAGCTATGGTCTCGGACGCTGTCTGGCGCTTTCTTGAAAGGGAGATGGCCCACTGGTTATTCTGGCATAAAAATATGACCGGCAGCTTATAAACGCCTGCAAAGTTCATGGACTCGTGAAAATCCCCTCTTGACGTTGCCCCGTCCCCGAAGTAGCAAAGACTTACTTTTTTATCTTTCTTAAGCTTCATGCCCCAGGCAGCCCCGACCGCATGCGGCAGGTGCGAGCCGACCGGCACACACATGGGAAAAATATTCAGATCGTCCGGGCACTTTGCCCCTCTTTCGTCCCCTGTCCAATACCGAAGTATCATCCAGATGGGATAGCCCATCACAATAAAGGCCCCCATCTCTCTGAAGGACGGGAACATCCAGTCGTCTTTGTTCAACACCATCGCACTGCCGACCTGAGAGGCCTCCTGACCATATACGGAGGCGTAAGTGCCAAGCCTGCCCTCGCGTTGCAGCGAAAGGGCGCGATCGTTAAACACGCGCGTAAGCATCAGATATTCAAATGTCTTTTTGATTTCTTCGTCAGTCAGGGCAGGGAAAACCGAGTCGTCGGCAATGCCGGACTCGTCAAGAACCTGGAGGTATCTTACGTCAAAACTTTTTAATATTTTATCTACCATGGAAAGAATTTTAACAGTATAATACTAATACGTCAAGCAGCTAAAACCATCGCGTATTTAAAAAGAAATCATGTATTGACATAGCAATTTTCCTGTTATATTCTCAACTATTATGAATAAAAGCACATTCGACATAAAGGAAATCAAGTTTGACGACAGGGGGCTTGTGCCTGCCATTGCCCAGGACTCGGAGTCCGGCGAGGTGCTGATGCTTGCCTACATGAACGAACAGGCGCTCAAGAAAACAATCGGCTCCGGGCGGGCGCACTACTACAGCCGCTCAAGACAGGAACTGTGGCTCAAGGGCGACACGTCAGGACACTTCCAGGACGTTCAGTCCCTTGCCTACGACTGCGACGCAGATACGATCCTGCTCAAGGTAGACCAGAAAGGAGTGGCCTGCCACACAGGACACATGTCGTGTTTTTTCAACAAGATTGATATAGGAGAGGCGGCGGTAACTGACGGCGGCAGCGACGACGCAAATAAAGCGCCACAGGCTGAAATAATCAAGGAATTATATCAGGTATTGCTTGAAAGGAAGGACGCTGATCCGGAAGAGTCCTACGTCGCGGCGCTTTACAACAAGGGTTTTCAAAAGATAGCCGCAAAGATACACGAGGAGAGTGCAGAGCTGATAGACGCGGCCAAACGCCTTGGAAACAAAGAAATCGTACACGAATTAGCAGACCTGTGGTTTCACACCCTGGTCCTGCTCGGATACAAAGATATACAAATCGAAGAAGTCTTTAAGGAACTTGGAAGAAGGTTTGGCACCTCAGGCCATGAAGAAAAAAAATCCAGGACCAAAAAGGAGGAGTAAAACCATGACTTTTGACCCGGAGTGCTTGTTCTGCAAGATTATAACAAAAGTAGTACCAACAAGCATCGTACACGAAACCGAGCGGACCCTTGTCATAAAAGACATCAATCCCCAGGCCCCAACGCACCTGCTGGTAATGCCCAAGGCCCATTATGCAACCTACGTAGACTGCGACGACAGAGGGGTGCTGGCAGACATGATGAGTGCGGCAAGAGCTGTTGCATTTGATATCGGGGTTACCGAGTCCGGCTTCCGCCTTGTCATTAATACGAACAAAGACGCAGGTCAAGTGGTCTTCCACATCCACATGCACCTGCTTGCAGGTAGAGAGTTAAGCGGGCAGCTGGGTTAGGCTTAAATCTTTTTCTATACTGCAAGCTGCCACGCAATATAAAAAAGAGTATAACTTGTGAGAATTATTGCAATCAAACACGCCTTGCGTTACTAACCCAGGGCTTTCAGATTTAACTCATAACTTCTGTCTTCTGAACGAACAAGAAGAGCTTGATCAGTGAGTTTCTTCAAGTCCCGTCTTGCCGTCCTTTCGCTGACTTGACCTTCTTTGTAGAGTACATTCAGTAGAGGCTTTTGAAAAAGGTCGCTAAGATTAAATGTCAAGGGCTTATCCAAATTCAAAAGTAAATTTAACAAGTCAAACTGCCTCTGGGTTATCATCTTATTTTTCCTACCAAACAAGTAAAAATCACGTAACATAAAATAAATAATATAGTGAGTAATACGACTCTTAATATCATATAAAGACTCAACAAGTCCTTTAAGGACAAACTCCACAAAAGGGGTTACATCAAAGTCTTTATTTTTTCTTGCTAATGAAAATGCCCAGTAATAAGCGTCAATATTTCTATAATAATAATTTGAAAGCATTACTGGCGCGTATTTTATTCCTGCCGAACGTAAAATAATAGCCTCCACAACCCTTGCCGTCCTGCCATTACCATCTGCAAAAGGATGTATAAGGCTTAGATGATAATGTGCCAGAGCCGCGCGTACCGCCGGAGTTGTTTCAATAACTTCCTTACTATTTATCCATAGAATAAATTCTTTCATAAGTTTTTCAATATCAGGTAATATCTTTGGCGGAATATAAACACCACCGTGCTTTTTATTGCTAACTTTAACGTCATGGTCTCGATAACTTCCGGGCACATTATATTCATGTTTTAAATCCTTCGTAATCATGGAATGAAGCTTTTTAATCAAATCTTCTGTGAGTTCATACGCCGAGCCGCCCATAGTAATGGTTCTAACATATTCATAAACATTTTTAAGATTTAAGATCTCTAATTCAGCTTGCTTGACTTTTTCACTTCCTTCTTTTTGAGTAAGAAAAGCCTCTACTTTCTCTTCTGTCAAAGGATTGCCTTCAATTGCGGCATTACTGAAAATAGACTTCCTGATTAGTTCTACATTAAGCTTTGAAGCCCATAAAGGCAAAACAGGCAAATCTTCAACCATTTCACAAAGCACGTCTACCTTAACTTCCAGCTCCACTAATTTCTTAAGAGAAAGCTTAGAGGAAAAAACAAAGTTTCCTGCCTTAAAAGTCATGACTTTTTTAACCAAATTTTCGTCCACGTTTTTGACCAATTTATTGTCTTTATTTTTGTCCATATTTTTGTCAATCATAACTCATTGAATTTACAGTTTAAATATAACATTATTGACAAATTTGTCAAGATTTTTGTCACAGTTTTTGTCACAAGTTTTGTCCATAAAAATGTCCCATAAACAGACAGTTCTACAAGGTGAAACTTGCCAAATTCAACCAGTATTATTTTTAAGGGAAAAGGTAATCAAGAGAAAGTCGAATAGAAACTCTGCCCCTACCGCCGGAACTCGTATTTTCCGTCTTCGGTAAGGGTAAGGAAACCCTCGTCAAGCAGGTTCTGCAGGTCCTTAATGGCAGCTGCTTCAGTGACCTTGGGGGTATATATATTTTTATACGGAGTTCTTTTAAACAGGTCAGTTAGCTCGAACTCCTCTGCCCTCTCGGAAAGCAGTGCCAGGAGGTCGGCTTGTCTTTTTGTAATACGCCTGTCTTTTTTTAGATCTTCGCAGTACTGACGAAGCGACAGGGTACGGACAGAGCCGGAAAGGGCCGCCATAACGCCGGTCAAGGACTCGACATGACCCTTCATTACGAACTCGATAAAAGCCGTAACGTCACAGTTTTCATTTTTAATTGCCGTTGACAGGACGTTGAAGTACTCGTCCTTTTTCCGGCCGTAGTAACCGGAGAGCATCAGAGGGACGTAGCGCACACCCGAGGCCTTTAACATTACGGCCTCGACAAGCCGGGCCGTCCTGCCGCTTGCGACACTAAAGGGATGAATGAGCAGGATATGAAAATGGGCAAGGGCGGCGCGGATCCGGGGCGTTAGCGAAGTAACTTCCACGCTGTTTATCCAGCGGCAGAGCTCACCCATGAGCATGCTTACGTCACGCCCTGTTGCAGGAGCAATATAAGGCCCTCCGCTTTGCTCGTCGCCGACTGTTAACTGATGGTCCCGGTACTTACCAGGCTGATTGTTCCTATATTTTACGGCGCCGCAAATAAGCGAATGGATCTCCTTTACCATAGCCCCGGTAAGCTCGAACGCTTCACCCGGCTTAGTTATTGTCATAGACCCGGCAAATTCGTAGGCGGCCTTCAGATTGAGTATTTCTTTCTCTGCCTTCTTAAGGCTTGCCTTTGACGCCCCGGGCAGGAGCAGTTCATGCACGCGGTCTTCTGTCGTTGCGTTGCCCTCAAGCGAGGCCGACGAGAATATGGAATCGCGCACAAGGTGCCTGGTAAGGCCACTGGTAAGAGCCGGAAACACGGGTAGTTCGTTAAGCGCCCGGCTCAGTCGCGCTGCGTCAATATAAGGGGCTGATACGGACTTATCGGAAAACCTCGCACTAAAGGCGAACTTGCCGGAATCCGGCGTTACCACCTGTGTTACGATATTTTTTCTTTTTATTCTGGATTGCATGAATTACAAGACACTCCCCCTGAGTCGAAAATTCCCTGTATAATATAAACCCGGCACAATACTAAATCAAGGCGTATTTATTGGATGTTGCCTGTTTCATATTAAAACAATACCTGCTTTTAGCCAGGCGTATTTCATTCAACAACATCGTAGCCGTTTTCTCCCACAATGCGGGTTTAATGCCCTGCAACCTGATTCGGAGCAATTCACGATTACAAGCGCGTCCAGGTTTATTCAACAACCTCGTAGCCCTTTTCACGCAGAGCGGCAAAAACGCGCTGCGAGTGAGCGTTGTCTTCAACCTCAAGCACGATGTTAAGCCTTGCACGCCCTGCCGGTACATCGGATGCGTCGCGCTCGTGCAAGACGTGGAATATATTGCTCTTATGCTCGGACACAATAGTGGCAAGTCCAGCCAACGCGCCCGGCACGTCCGGCAGCACAACGGAGAACCGGACTACCCGCCCGGCCTTCAGGAGCCCTGCCCTTATTACCCGGTCAAGCATGGTTACGTCTATGT
Organism: uncultured bacterium; assembly: GCA_965371305.1. Taxonomy (GTDB): domain Bacteria; phylum Desulfobacterota; class GWC2-55-46; order GWC2-55-46; family DRQE01; genus CBDUXY01. Next base: position 5,847 of record CBDUXY010000018.1, on the reverse strand, counting down.
TGCCGCCGCTTAAAAGGAACACTGTTTTTTTGTCTCTGGCAGTTCCATCTGTTCTGGAAATTTTTCCTTCTATTGCCGCGGCAATGGTAACGGCCCCGGCCCCTTCGACAACAAGTTTTTTACGCTCCAACAACATCAGTACGGCCTCGGCTATTGAATCCTCCCGCACCGTGACCACTTCGTCCACGTACTTTTCTATATACGGGAACGTCTTGTCCCCAACCGTCTTTATGGCAATACCGTCGGCAAGGGTTGGCCTTGTCTTGTATTCAACAGGGCGGCCCGCCTCAAGCGAACGTTTGCATGAAGAAGACGCCTCTGACTCGACCCCGACGACCTTTATGTCTTTATTATTTTCCTTAATGGCACATGCAATGCCGGAGATAAGTCCGCCGCCGCCGATTGGAACAACGACTGTGCCTATGTCCGGCAATTTTTCGAGTATCTCAAGCCCGACCGTGCCTTGTCCAGCCATCACAAGCTCGTCATTAAACGCATGAACAAAGGTCATACCGCGATTGGTCGCTATCTCACGCGCCTTTTCGCAGGCCTGGGTAAACGTTGCGCCGTGAAGTATCACCTCGGCGCCGTAGCCCTTTGTCGCCAGGCGTTTTACAATAGGCGTTGTCTCCGGCATGACGATTACCGAGCTAACGCCGGAGAGAGCAGCGCTCCACGCCACACCCTGGGCGTGGTTTCCGCTTGATGCGGTTATAACGCCGTTTTGCTTTTCACTGTCCGTAAGGGATTGAATCTTGTTATACGCGCCGCGCGGCTTAAACGAGCCGGTGCGCTGGAGGTTTTCAAGCTTAAGAACAGCATCCATACCGAAAAGCGAGCTGAACGAAGCCGAACGCACCGCTGGCGTTACGCTAAGCACGCCCCTTATGGTCTCCTGCGCCTTGTGTATTAATTTTAACAAATCGCTCATACGCTAAAACCTCCCTGACTAATCCGACTCTCCCCTACTCCGAGTAGTCTCTTTGCCTGTAAACTTCAAAAAGCGTCACAGTGCCTGCCTGGGCAGCATTGAGCGAGTTTACCTGCCCACGCATTGGTATGTGAGCACAAAAGTCGCAGCTCTCTTTCACAAGCCGCCTTATGCCCCTGCCCTCGCTCCCGACGACAATTGCAACGTCGCCTGTAAAGTCGGTCTGATAAATAGTTTCTTCACTGCCCGCTTCTATACCGGTAACCCACACACCCTCGTCTTTAAACCTCTTTATGGTATTTTTCAGATTCGTTACCCGAACGATTGCCGTATGTTCAGTAGCGCCCGCACTTGCCTTTGTCACAGTCGGGGTCACTTCGGACGCCCTGTCTTTCGGTACAACTATCCCGTGCACTCCGGCAAGATTTGCAGAACGGATCACAGCTCCCATGTTCATTGGGTCCTGCACTTCGTCTAACAATAGAAAAAAAGCCTTTTCGCCTGACTTCCTCCACGCCGTAATTATATCATCAAGCGAACGGTAGGGATACCCGCCTTTCATCAGAGCGACAACTCCCTGATGCGCCCTGGTTTTACAAAGGGTCGATAATTCTTCGTCACTGACCGCCTTAACTTCAACATTCATCGCACGGGCTTTTTTCATGATCCCGTCCGCTGATTTATCCCGCCTTCGCGAGGACGCAAGTATGCGCTCAATACCAGCCGCTGCATTTTTACCGGCAAGCCTTGAACAAAGGGCTTCAGCAACCGGATTAATACCGTAGATTATTCGTTTCACGGAATCACCGCCGGAGGTATGCCCATCTTAAGCCCCTCTATTATTTCCTGCATGTCGGCTGCCTTGGCGCCTTTGCCCATACGCGTGTAAAGGTCATGGAGGTGCCTGTAAATATGCAACATACCGACGGTATCGGTAATCGGTATAAACCTTGCCGCTTCTATTAAAAGCCTCTCGGCCTCAGGGTAGTTGCCCCACTCGGTCTCGATAACGCCAAGCGTGTCAAGATAGATATGGCGGTTTTGAATGTCAAGCGTCGAACCCCTTGTTACTGCGTTGTGGGCAAAAGTCAGGCGGCCCGTTTCAACATACAGCCAGGCAAGGTTATTAAAGTAGACACCCTTTGTCGGGTCAAGCTCGATTGCCTTGTTAAAATTGCGTTCGGCGTTTTCATAGCGCCTTGTTTTCAGATACACGTTGGCTATACCGAAGTGTGCGGGGGCGGAGGCGGGATTAAGCATTGCAGCCTTCTTAAACTCAACAAGGGCCGGGTCGAACCTGCCCTGCTTTTCATAGATTACGGCAAGCCTCATGTGCTGCTCGTATGACAGGGGATCGCTTCCGTGCTGCTGCATGGGAATAAGCCCTGCTTGCTGCGGTAAAGAGCACGAAAGCAAAACGCCGCAGACAATGAACAAAAATGTTATTTTAAAAGTCTTTAAAAGTATTTTCATTTTCTCATCAGGTGTTTCCAACTCTCTCACACGCTGCGCCGCCGCCTTATTTTCTCTTGCGTTTTGTTATAAGCAAGGTTGAGCGGCCGGTCTTCTCCCAGTCTCTCGTGAGTTGCCCGTAGTTTATGACCTTATCCATCCTCTGCCCGGAGTGAGCGATTACCACTCCGTACTTATCGCTATAACCGGTCACAACAATATAGTGCCCAACCGAATAACCCTCGACTCCAAGACTCAGGAAAAGTATCAGAGGCTGCCTGTCATCTAAATGTTGTTTGATGTCGGCGAGGCTTCCCTGATAAAAACGCGCACTAAGCCCTGCGTCCTTCGCGTAAAGCAACATGTCCATCGTAATCGTGCCTTTAAGGCGTTCAATATATATACCTTCTTCAACCTCGGCAAGAGTTTTGTTAACCCCGTAGTAGTTAAGTAGGGACGTTAAGGCCGCGGGGCCGCACATGTATTTTTTCTGGGAATAAAAAGGTACGTCCGAGATATGGGCGCCGCTTTGCACAGTGCGCCCGCTTGAATTAGTATCTCTAAGATCTATAAGCACCCTTGCAAGTCTTGGTGTACAGGCGGTAAGCATAAAAAGAGACAACAAAACGAGTGCTGGAAAAACACCGGCTCTGCAGGCGCGCCGGGTGTAGAGTCGGCTCCAGAGGGATGTTTTATTCTGTTTTTTCAAGGGTATAAAGGTATCCTGGTTCACCGTGATGGGTAAAAGCCCGCATGGCGGGTTTGTTGCCCACATGGTGGGTTTGTTGCCCGCATGGCAGGTAAAAAACCCACCATGCGGGTCAATGGTTTTCTAATGTTTTTGTCATCAGTTCAAGTGGACCTCAGCTCAGTTCACGGCTCAACTGGTTTTTTCAAAAACTACTCGGTGCTCGGTTATATGAAGGATTACAAGCACGAGGGCTATAATTACCAGAATACCGATTACCACTCCAAGGCCGCCTTTACCTGAGTCAATGGCCTCTGCCCTTGTTGCAAAGCTGTGGAGTTCGGAGTCGGAGAGGCGGTTAAGTCTTTGCGATATTTCATCACTGCTCAAGCCAAGCTCGCCAAGCCTGCTCTGAACCACCTTGCTCTCAAGCAGGCGCTGAATTTTTGCGCTGTCGGCGGTCCTTGATGCAGTCTCTGAGAAAGAGACCTCGCCCGTATCAGCGACGTAAGCAAAACTCTTTGCCGGTATGGCGCTTACGAGGAAAAATGAAACGATCAAATAAAACAGCACAAATTTTGAAAAACGCCCTTTTTGCTTATTCATACACATTCCTCCTTCTTAAATTTATTTAGTTAAATTAACATCAAAACCGCGCAAGTGTCAATACAACTATCAGGGCAATAGAGGTGTCTGCTGTGTTATAAACTTGTTTGTGTAATTTTTCAGTACCTGTCGCGAAAAACATTAACGGTAAAGTTGCGGATTAAACAGCCCATGGCTGCTACAAGTTGCAAGGCTGCCAGAAAAAACTACCGGTACGGAATCAAAAGCAAACCCCTGACCATTTGCGGATTAAACAGCCCCCGGCTGCTACAAGTTGCAAGGCTGCCAGAAAAAACTACCGGTACGGAATCAAAAGCAAACCCCTGACCATTTGCGGATTAAAACAGCCCCCGGCTGCAAAGAACTTGAATAGTACCTGAAATTATGGTATTTTTGGTCACTATGAAACTTATGCGAGAACAAGTTGAGCAGCTTAACTTTCTAATCTTGAAGAGCCTCAGGCAACTTGACCTTGTAACGCTCAAGGCAAGCGAAGAGGTCGTACTTAAAAAAATGAACGAGGTGTTTACGGCCGACCTTTCGGCGGAAGACACGCTTGACCGCGAAGTTGAGAAGATACTCAGCGCCCATTCCCAGGACCTCGACACCGGGCGCGTCGACTACCGCCGCATGTTCAACATGGTAAAACACAAACTTGCCAGAGAAAGGGGGATTATACTGTGAGACTATCGGAAGACAGGATCTCCCACATAGCCCACCTCATCACAGACGGCATTTGGAAAGACGATCTGGTTGACTTTAAGGACGACAACAAGGTCCTGAAAGAAGTTAAGCGCATCATAAGCGAGCACCTGATGATTGAAGACAGGGCGGACAACACGGCGAGGGATAAGATCCGCTCGCTCTCTCGCGATATACCGGAGGGCAGCCGCGAGTGGGACATACTGTATAAAAAATATCGTGAAGAAGAGTTAGCTAAAAAGAAGTTCTAACAGGCGATATGAATTTTTCACCCGCTCTTCTTTATAAGTCCTTACAGTCCGCGCCCTGCCTGTAGGGGGCATGTCTGCAAGGGCTTTCCTTTGATACATTCTCTCTTTGCCCGCACCTGTGTTCACAAATTTAGCAATTAGCTTCTGGACTTACGATACTAAAAAAACACAAATAAATATTACACTAATTGCCGTGCGCAGCACCTGTGTTCACAAACTCATCAACAGGCTTTTTTTGCAGAACGAAACCAGGTGGGCCTAAACCCGCCATGCGGGATTGACAATATGACTATTGATTACAGATACATACTTCCTCCCATTGTGGGAGCGGTTATCGGCTGGCTCACGAACTTCGTAGCCATAAAACTCCTGTTCAGACCGCACCTGCCGATAAATGTGCTTGGGTTTAAGATACAGGGCCTTATACCAAAGAGGCGGAAAGAGATAGCACAGGGCCTTGCCCATACGATTGAGAACGAGCTTCTCTCCTCCGACGACCTTGCCTCTACCCTGAACAACATCGACTTCAAGGAAGAGATTGAAAAAAGTGTAGAAGAGATAGTCGAGCACAGGATTCGTTCAAGAGTTAAAAAAATTCCGCTTGTAGGGGTACTTTCCGACAGCCTTACCTATCACATAAAATACATCATCACAAAAGAGATGCTAAAGCAGCTTGAGTTAAAAAAGGACCACCTTACAAGCAAAGTCGCCTCGAACCTTAACATAAAAGAGATGCTCTCGGATAAGATAGATAAGCTTGACGTTAAGAAGTTCGAAAAACTCCTGACCGACTTTATAGCGCGCGAACTCAGGCACATCGAATGGCTTGGCGGAGTGATGGGGTTTTTTATAGGGGTCTTCCAAGTATGTCTTTTTTATTTTTTACAATAACCCGCCTTGACAGAGTTTTTTTAGAAAGACAAATATGTCAATTAAAGACACCACAGCAACCAGGGGAGATCAAACCCGCCCCGCGGGCATGAAAACAGCCCTTACCATAGCCGGGTTCGACCCGACAGGATATGCCGGCACACTTGCCGACGCATCTACTTTCGCGTGGTTTGGCCTTCGTCCCGTTGCCGCAGTTACCGCCATTACCGCTCAAAGCGAAACACAGGTAAAGGCGGTCGAGCCGGTACCACCAAAGCTGCTTAAAAAACAGATTGAAAACCTGATAAAAGAAAAACAACCGGACGCCGTAAAAATTGGCATGCTCG
>CBDUXY010000017.1:0-22689 GCA_965371305.1 uncultured bacterium | reverse complement strand
CTGAGCCACAGGCGCATTAGAAAAAAACTAACCCATTGGTAAGTAAGCTACGTGTATCAAAAGCAAATTTGTTGCGTAAGAACTCGCGGCGTACTACAGGGCATTAAACCCGCATAGCCCGCCATGCGGGAAAAAAGTATGGCGGAGAGGGGGGGATTCGAACCCCCGGTAGAGTTTCCCCTACAACTGCTTAGCAGGCAGCTGCCTTCAACCGCTCGGCCACCTCTCCAAACTGCATCCAAACCTTTTAACATGCCTTGCCCTTATAATCAAGCATGGTTTTGAAAAGACTGTATTAAAATAGTCAGCACGTAACACGCAGCGAGTTTGCAACTGTTTTTTTAAGTCCGACCGACCTCTTTGTCTCTCTTTTTAATAGAAACAACGAAAAAAAACCTTGAATTCCTATGAGCTTGATATATTATGAAGTCATGGCTGAAGATATTAACTACGAAGACGTTAAAATATGCCCTGAATGTAATGCAGAGTTTTTTGCTCACATCGTCCTGTGCAACGGGTGTGGCGTAGAGCTTGTAAGGCCGGGCGAGGAATTGCCGCAGTCCGTAAAATCCATTCCGACAATATCTGGCTCAGAACGCGACCTCGTGTGTGTTGACCAGGGCGATACGGTCAGGCTTGGAGAACTCTCCCGGATGCTTGATGGGCTTGAGATCCCCTCTGAGATAGTTAAGCCCGAAGGCGCGGGTCAAGGCTGTGGAAGTGGTACGTTAATGTTGATCGTTTCTGCCCCTCTTGCCGAGGCGGCAAAGCAGGCAATAGATGAGTACTGGCTTAAAGTGCATCCGGAACTCAAGGACGCGCACGAGCGTGAAGCAAGTGATCAGTGCCCTGCCTGCGGCGCGCAGGTGTCCGCTACCGAAGCTGCCTGCTCCGACTGCGGCCTTAACCTCGGTGGCGACGAGCCACCTGCGGACTCTGGTAATTGCGGAAGCTGCTGACCTCTTTTTAATAAAACATATCTACGTACTATTTTTCCTTACATATAATAACGTTGTAGACAGACTTGGTGTTGTAGTTTGTTTTACGCTAATTGCCTGCCTTCAGTTAAGTATGCCAAAAAGTATTTGCTTATTAAGGCCCGCCTATGGCAGGAGCGGTGTTTTAATTTTGTTTTACGCTAATTGCCTGCATTCAGTTAAGTATGCCAAAAAGTATTTGCGTATTAAGACCTGCCTATGGCAGGTTGACACTACGTCTTTTTGTTGATATTCTATGTGTTGATAAAACTGCTGGGGGAGCCCCTTAAAACGGGCTGAGACTTTTCTTTAAGAGAGAAGACCCTTGGAACCTGACCTGGATAGTACCAGCGTAGGGAAGCGGCAAATTCGGATATTCACCGGCCTTGATACTGTATTTTTTGTATTCATCAGTATATTCAAGGTTTGTGAAAGAACAAAACCGTACAAGCCGACCCTGCGTGAGGGGCGGCTTTTTTTGTTGGTTGTATTAGTTAAAAAAGGGGAAAAGGGGGGGGAAGAACACGATGATAATAGACGTAAAACAAATTAGCGATTTGATTGAAAATAGCCCTGAGCCGAGCGCCTTTGAGGTGTCGCTGATTTTAAAAGGGGTGGAGAAGGCGCGTGGCCTGACCGTGCAAGATGCGGCAACGTTGCTTGCTATAAAAGACCAGGCCTCGCTTGAGAGCCTTTTTCAGACTGCAAGCAAGGTAAAGGAGAAATTATTCGGCAGGCGCATCGTGCTGTTCGCCCCGCTTTATCTGTCGAACTACTGCACAAACGGGTGTCTTTATTGTGGTTTTAAGAGTGGTAATACAGAGCAACCGCGTAAGGCCCTTACTACGGATGAGATCGTGCGTGAAGCTAACACCCTTTCAAAAATGGGTTTCAAGCGAGTGCTGCTTGTAACGGGCGAAGACCGCCGTTTCGGGTTGTCTTATATAATCGACGCCGTGCGCGCCATATACGAACAAACCGACATGAGGATAGTGCACGTAAACGCCCCGCCGATGGACGTGCCGGAACTAAAGGAGCTTAAGGAGTCCGGAGTAGGCGTGTTTCAGGCCTTTCAGGAGACCTACCACCCGGAGACCTACAAAAAGATGCATCCGACCGGGGCGAAGAAAGATTATGATTACCGGCTCTCCGTGATGGACCGCGCCCTTGAGGCAGGGTTTCACGACGTCGGCATAGGCGCACTGCTTGGTCTTTACGACTGGCGTTTTGACGTGCTCTCCACCATTGCTCACTCCAAACACCTTTATAGCAAGTTCGGCACTCACGCCCACACTATCTCCGTGCCAAGGTTGCGACCGGCCGTTGGCTCCGCTCTGGATAAAGAGACAACAGAGCGTTTTGCAGTAAGCGACCTTGACTTTAAAAAAGCGGTTGCAGTGTACCGGCTTTCCGTACCTACGGCAGGAATAGTAGTTACTACAAGGGAACCTGAAGAACTTAGAAATGATCTCATACGCACAGGCGCCTCGCAGCTAAGCGCCGCTTCGCGCACGGCCCCCGGCGGTTATGATAATAATAATGCCCGGAGCCGCCAAAACGGTCAGAACGACCAGAGTAAACAGGTCGAGAAAACCCTTGAGCAGTTCTCGACCCACGACCAGCGCTCTATGGTCGAAGTAATGGCCTCGATCTTAAAACAAGGGGGCATGCCGAGCCTGTGCACCACCTGCTACCGTACAGGGCGCGTTGGGCACGGCTTTACCGAGATTACAAGCGCCGGTGGCATGGAGAAGTTTTGCAGGGCAAATGCGCTTTTGACCCTGAAAGAATACATGCTTGACAATCCTGTAAACGGGCTTTCCGGGCTTTTTAACGAGGCCTTGGAGAAGTCCTACCATGAGATCAAGGACCCGGAACTAAAAAAGAAAGTCGCGGCAAAACTAACCGAGCTTAAAAACGGCAAAAGAGACCTGTATATATAGGTAAAGACCAATGAAGATAACAGTGAATGGCGAAGAAAAACAAATAGATGACGGGATGACCGTAAATGGTCTGCTTGACAATCTAAAGATAAGTCCTGTTGGAATTGCTGTTGAGGTGAACAGAGAGATTATACCAAGGACAGAGCATCCTGAAACAACACTCTGTGAGGGCGATAAGCTTGAAATAATCAGGATGGTCGGGGGTGGTTGATTCTTTTTAATTCAGCGTAGGGCGCGCATGTCGGGTTTAATTTATAACACAGACGTATAATTACCAGGAGGAACTATAAAAATGTCGGATATATTAAAAATTGGAGACAAGGAATTCAGCTCGCGCCTAATGGTCGGCACGGGAAAATACGCAAGCAACGAAGAGATGGTCGCAGCCCTTGAGGCGTCCGGGGCCGAGGTCGTAACGGTCGCCGTAAGAAGGGTGGACATAAAAAACCCGTCCGAGAACTTTTTATCACACATTGATACGGACAAATACACGATACTGCCGAATACGGCCGGGTGTTACACGGCAGACGACGCGATCAGAACGACCATGCTTGCAAGGGAAGCCCTTGGCACGGACCTTGTAAAGCTTGAAGTCATAGGCAGTGAAAAAACACTTTTTCCGGATAACGAAGCAACGCTTGAGGCCGCCAAGGTGCTCGTGAAAGAAGGTTTCATCATAATGCCTTATACAACGGACGACCCGATTATGGCAAAGAAGCTTGAAGACGTCGGGTGCGCCGCTGTAATGCCGCTTGCCGCGCCCATCGGGAGCGGGCTTGGCATCAGGAACCCGTATAATATCCGCATCATACTTGAGACGGTAAAAGTGCCGGTCATAGTTGACGCAGGTGTTGGTACGGCATCCGACGCGGCAGTTGCGATGGAGCTTGGGTGCGACGGCGTGTTAATGAACACGGGTATTGCAGGGGCAAAGGATCCGGTTAGTATGGCAAGGGCCATGCGCCTTGCTGTTGAGGCAGGCCGCCTTGCTTACGGCGCCGGAAGGATTGAGAGAAAACTTTACGCCACAGCATCAAGCCCCATCGGTGGTCTTGTCGGGGCATGATATTGAATTGACTTAATAAACATGACTGTTAAATCCTCGGTGTGTCAGATTTATAAAACAGGAGACAAATTTGCATCCGGTATTGTTTGAACTCGGCCCGATCCAGATACGCTTTTACGGACTAATGTACGTCGTGGCAATCGTGTGCGCGACTTATATAATCAAGCACGAGGTTAAGAGGAAAAAAATCCCTCTCACCGAAGACAACACCATGAACCTGATACTGTGGACGGTTGTCGGGGGAATTACCGGGGCAAGGCTTTATTACGTTATATTTAACTGGAGTTATTACGCCGGGTCGCCGTCCGAGATTCCGGCCATCTGGCACGGCGGGCTTGCAATACACGGCGGGATCTTCGGCGGGCTGCTTGTGGCGTGGTTATATCTGAGACGTAAAAAAGTGTCTTTCTGGCGCATATCGGACTGTGTCGGGCCGTGCCTTATAATAGGCCAGGCCTTTGGGCGCTTTGGTAATTTTATGAACGGTGATGCGCACGGCCGTCCGACAGACTCGGCCTTTGGTGTTGTGTTCCCTCCTGAAAGTATTGCGGGCAGGGAGTTCCCGGGTATTCCAACGCACCCAACGATGCTCTACGAGATGGCCATAAACATATTAATATTTCTGTTCCTGTGGCTCGTTATAAGGAAAAAAGAGCATGGCAACGGTTACGTCTTTGCCCTGTATATTGGCCTGTATTCCGCAGGGCGCTTGTTTGTAGAGCACTTCAGGGCCGACAGTTTGATGCTCGGCCCTCTTAAGGCGGCGCAGGTTGTGAGCATAGCTCTTATTTTAATTGCAGTGGGTGTGATAATGGCCAGGAAACTCTGGCTTGCCCCGGCTGTAAAGCAATGACGGTGGTTGACTTTAGACTTTACCTTATTACAGACAGGTTGCAGCTTGCCCCTGGCAGAGATTTTTTTGAAGTAATAGAGTCGGCTCTGAAGGCAGGCGTTCGGGCGGTACAGTTAAGGGAGAAAGATTTAAGCGCAAGAGAACTACTCGAACTTGCGTGCGAATTAAAAAAACTTACTTTAAAATACGGTGCAAGGCTTTTTATAAACGAGCGTGCGGATATAACAGTTGCAGTAGAAGCAGACGGAGTGCATCTGCCGGTCGGCAGTTTTACGGCTCGCGACGTCCGTAGTAAATTTAAAAATTTACTGATTGGTGTATCCACACATAGTATAGACGAAGCCAGGCAAGCGGAAAAAGACGGGGCGGACTTTATAACCTTTGGCCCCGTGTTTGCTACGGCTTCAAAGGTACAGTACGGAGAGCCGCTTGGGTTAGAGAAACTTAAACGGTGTGCGAAGCATATAAAGGTGCCTGTGTTTGCGCTTGGCGGTATAACGCAAGATTTTATTAAAGACGTGAAAGAAGCAGGGGCGTTTGGGGTAGGTTTAATATCAGCCATAATGGCAAGCCCGGAGCCCGAGCAAAGCGCCAAAGAATTGCTTAAAGAAATTAATGAATAAAATTTTTATCAATAAAGAGTAAAAAAGGGAGTAAACAAACATGGCAGAACTTACAAGACTTGAACTTGCCAGGGCAGGCAAGATTACGGAAGAGATGCGTCAGGTGGCCCTTGCTGAAGGGGTCAGCGCTGAGTTTATAAGAGACGGCATAGCCGGTGGCACGATTGTCATAAACAGAAACGTGCTTCGCCGCCACGCAACCCCTCTTGCCGTGGGCACGGGGCTTAAAACAAAAGTAAACGCAAACATCGGATCGTCAGAGGATACGGCAAGCGTAGATGACGAACTTGAAAAGCTGCGCGTGGCAATAGCTGCCGGAGCAGACGCCGTGATGGACCTTTCAACAGGCGGACCTGTTGACGAGATAAGAAGGCAGGTGCTTAAAGAATCGACCGTTGCAATCGGCACGGTGCCGTTATATCAGGCGGCCCTTGATGCAAAAATACATAAAAAATCCTTTGTTGAATTGACGAGTGAGGAATTTTTTCAAGGTCTTGAAAAACACGCGGAAGACGGTGTTGATTTTGTTACCGTGCATTCGGGCATAAATCGTAAATCTCTTGAACAGGTGAAAAACGAAGACAGGATCATGGGGATCGTATCACGCGGCGGGGCGCTCACTGCCGAGTGGATGGCCTATAACGACGCTGAAAACCCGTTTTTCGAGGATTACGACCGCCTCGTTGCCATAGCAAAAAAGTACGACATTGTGCTCAGTCTTGGCGACGGCCTGAGGCCCGGTTGTATTGACGACGCAACAGACAGAGCGCAGGTGCAGGAGCTTATTACCCTTGGCGAGCTTGCCATAAGGGCGCAAAACGCCGGGGTTCAGGTGATGATAGAAGGCCCAGGGCATGTGCCGCTTGATCAGATAGAGGCTAACATTATTTTGCAAAAGCGCCTTTGCGGCGGCGCGCCGTTTTACGTCCTGGGTCCTCTGGTAACCGACGTTGCCCCCGGGTACGACCATATAACGTCTGCAATAGGCGGGGCGATTGCGGCCAGGGCCGGTGCGGATTTTCTCTGCTACGTAACACCGAGCGAGCACCTTCGCCTCCCGACCATAGAAGACGTACATGAAGGCGTTATTGCTGCAAGGATAGCCGCGCATGCCGGTGATATTTCGAAAAAAGTGCCGGGCGCAATGGAGCAGGATAAAGAGATGAGCAGGGCCAGGAAAGCGCTTGACTGGGAGGAGCAGATAAGGCTCTCGATTGATCCGAAAAAAGCAAGGGAGCTTCGGAAGTCAAGTCCTCCGGGAGACCCTGACGTGTGCACCATGTGCGGGAGCCTTTGCGCTATAAAGATCACAAGGCCTACAGAAAAGACGGAAGGGAAATAAATAAACCTCAGGCCAGGTGGGCCGAAGCCCGCAGGTTTTTTTTAACCGCGTTCGTCAGGGCCACAACCGCTACGAAAGGGAATTGTAAAAAATCATTTTTTCACCACGCCGCAAGCGGCGGGGAAGTTCAATTTTTGTTGGATTCCGAGGGGGATTCAGAGGGGGACTCCGAAAGTTCCGGTATCGAGCGGACGCAGTTCTTGCCCGCGTCTTTTGCCAGGTAAAGTGCTCTGTCGGCAAGGCTGACAAGCCCTCCGGCGTCTTTTACTTTTCCGTTAGGGCAGGCCGCGACACCAGAACTCACTGTTATATTCTCGCCGTGCAGTCCGATGTACCCATATCCCTCAACCAATGCCCGAATCCTCTCTGCCTCACCTACAGCTCCTTCAATAGTTGTCTGTGGAAGTATCACGGTAAATTCCTCACCGCCGTAACGCGAGACGATATCTGATTTTCTGACACTTGATTTTATTAAATGTGACACGGCCTTCAGCACCTTGTCGCCTTCCCTGTGTCCGTGGGTGTCGTTTATACGCTTGAAATTGTCTATGTCCATCATGATGAGCGAGACGTTTCCGCCATACCTCATTGTCCTCTCAAACTCCTCCTCAAGCCGGGTGTAGAAAAAATTGTGGTTATAAAGGTTTGTTAGCTGGTCTGTTATGGCGATATTGCTCAGGCGTTTTTTCTCTTCGTTAATCTCCTCAAACGTTTTTGCGTTTTTAAGGGCGTGGAAAGACGCATTGGCAATAATGCGGCAGAAATCCATCTCCTTTTCAGTGAACCTTTTTTCTTCGCGCCTTGCCCTTAAAAAAAGCGTGCCAAGCACGTGTTCTTCAAACACTATGGGAACGACAAGCACGCTCATCCCCTGAAGTTTGTCCAGGGGCTGCCCGAGGCTGCTCATTATAGGATGGCTTGAGATGTCCTCAAGCGTAAGTGGCCTTTTAGTTCGGATGACTTCCTGTATTTCGGGATAATTCGCGAGATTGATGCGCAGGTCCACTACCTCAGGGTCTTCGTGCGAGGCCAGGACGTAACCGGTCCCGTCATTGTGGATAAGGACTATCGAACACCTTGAGGCCCCAATAACGCCTGCGACTTCTTTTACTATTATGGAGAGTATTGCAGAGGTATCAAGGCTTGCCCCGACGGCCTTTGTGATAAGGTGAATGGTTTCAAGCTTTTTCTTGTTGTTTTCAATCTCTCTATAAAAATCGCCTATCCTGAGTTGCGCATTTACCCTTGCAACAAACTCAAGCTCGTCCGCCGGTTTCACAAGGAAATCGTCGGCCCCCTTTGTAAGGGCGTAGGAGATGGTCTTTTTGTCTTCAAGGCTCGATACTATTAAAATAGACGGACGGTGGGGTAGAGGCAGACCTCTTATGACTTCGCACACGTCAGGGCCGTCCATGCCAGGCATCTCAAAATCAAGCACTATTAAGTCAGGATGCCACTCTTTAACGACTCGAATGCCTTCCTCCCCGTCACAGGCCCGGCGGATGTTGAAGTCATGCTCGCCAAGGATGCTCTCCTCCATAGCGGCAATCAACTTGTCATCGTCAATTATGAGTATTTTTTTACCAGGTTTTATGTTTTCCGCCATGACAAATGACCGTCGGTTTTAAGTAAGGTTTGGGTAAGGATAGTAAACAAGAGATACACAGCCGGGGGTTGACCTGATCCGTTAATCAGCCTTGACAAATCCCCCCTCTTCCCTTACCATAGTGCATTGTAATTTCACCCGCATGGCGGGTTTAATGTCACGCAACAAGTTGCGTGATTTTTCCATCATAATTCTTTTTGATACCCCGCAGCAAGTTGCGGGGTAGTTCACCAGAGGCCGGCGTAGCTCAGGGGTAGAGCAACTGATTCGTAATCAGTAGGTCGGCGGTTCAATTCCGCCTGCCGGCTCCAGTTTTTCCTTTTAGATCCATTAACAACCATATAAGCCTGCGTGAGCAGGCGTCAATCTGTAACTGTCGGTGTATATATCTCCTGAAGCAGCTTTTTGGTCGTAGGGCGGCCCGGTATGACGCGCCCGTCAGGAAGTATGATCGTCGGGGTAGCGCCTATTTTGAGTTTCTTTGCAAGGGCCAGATTGTTTTTGATGTCGTTGGTCTTGCACGTAGCCGGTGGAATCTCCTTACCCTCCATGGCGTCGTCAAGTAGGGCAAGAGATTTAGCACAGGCAATGGCCATGCTCTTTTTGTACGCGTTAGGGTGTATAGCGAGGGGAAAGAGCTTTATATAAAAGGCTATATTCTTGTCCGTCTTTACGATTTTTTTCATGTCCTTATGAAACTCCCTGCACACAGGGCAATCAGGGTCGTCAAAAACAATTATTTTATGTTTGGCTTTTTTACTGCCAATTATAATTGCATTGTCAAGCGGCACCTGGCTTATGTCTATCTTACGCAGGGGCCGACTCTTGCCTATCGTATCAAGTGTTGTAAAACGCGCGTCAACAAGATGTTTTTTTGCATAGTCCATGTATATGATAAAGTTCTTACCTTTCTGGGTAAGCTCTATCTCCCACAGTCCCTTGACAGGACTCTGTCTTATATCAACAGTCTTGGCCTGAAACTTGTCGGCCTGCAAGAGTTTGTCCGCCTCTTCCTTTGCAAGCGAATGGCAGCTCGTACAATCCTCCGCGCAACCGGCACCCTGAAAGGCAAAGGCCGGGTAAGTTGTCATTACAGCAAAAAATACAGCAACCGATAGCAAAAAGTTATACATGAAAAAAGAACCTCCCCTTAAAATCGTCTTGTCATTAGTTAAACTCATCTAAAAAAGTTATTTTAAACCAAGTACATCCTGCATGTCATATAGTCCGGTGGGTTTGTCCACTAACCACAGGGCTGCCCTCACAGCACCTCTTGCAAAAGCGCTCCTTGAGTGCGCCCTGTGAGTGAGTTCAAGGCGTTCACCGTCACCGGCAAACAGCACGATGTGGTCTCCGACAATGTCTCCTGCGCGTACGCTGTGCACGCCAATTTCGCTTGCCTGGCGTTCTCCGACAATTCCTTTTCTGCCGTAAGTGCCGACCTCGGTCAGGTCGCGTCCGAGCGAATGGGCCGCAACTTCTGCCGCTCTGAGGGCTGTGCCGGACGGAGCGTCTACCTTGTGCTTGTGATGGTACTCAATAATCTCAACGTCATATGCGTCTCCAAGCACCTCTGCAGCTTCTGCAATAAGTTTAAAAAGCAGGTTCACTCCAACGCTCATGTTCGGAGCAAGCACTATCCTGGTTGACTCAGACAGTTCCTTTATCTTTTCCCTGTGATGCTTCGAAAACCCTGTTGTGCCAATAACAATGGCCTTGTCCTGGGCTGCTATGTTTTCAAGGTTTTTCATAGTAGCATCAGGGGCGGTAAAGTCAATTATAACGTCCGTTTTTTCAAATGCCTGCTCAGAATTGTCAGTCACCTTCACCCCGAGGTTGCCAACACCTGCAAGTTCGCCAGCGTCTTTGCCAACCGACTCGTGCCCTTTTTTATCAAGCGCCCCTACAAGCTCTGCGCCCACATGTTCGCCTATGGCAATGACAAGGTTTTTCCCCATCCTGCCGGCTACACCCGTTACTGCAATCGAAGTCATTTAGTTTATCTCCTTACCCGCATGGCGGGTTTAATGCCACGCAGCTTGGTTCAGTGGTTTTTTTTGAATATATATTCTTTTGATACTCCTCAGCCTGGCTAAGTGGTAGTTCACCCGCATGGCGGGTTTTATTCTTGCACCTGTTGCGAGGCTTTTACAATCACACTTCATTACTGAAAAACTGGAAAGAAAACAGCTCTCTATAAGATCAAACAAGCCCGTATGACTTGAGTTCCGCCAAAAGTTTTTTTCTTGTATCATCACCCATCTGTACAAGCGGAAGCCTGAATTGCTCGCCTATCTTTCCCATCTCCGCAAGGGCCGTTTTTACCGGTATCGGGTTGGTCTCAAGGAACATTGCCCTGTGAAGCGGCTGGAGCTTGTAATGAAGAGCGCGGGCATCATTGCTCCTGTCTTCGAAAAATGCCCTGCACATCTCGCTCATATCCGCCGGTGCGACGTTAGAAGTAACCGAGATAACCCCCTTGGCTCCAATTGTAAGCATGGGATAGGTCACAAAATCATCACCAGAGAGGACGATAAAACCGTCTCGTGAGTATTCTAAAATGTCGCTTGTACGGGCAAGCGAGCCGGTGGCCTCTTTTACGGCGATGATGTTTTCTATCTCCGAGAGCCTGGCAACCGTCTCGGCCGTCATGTCCACACTCGTCCTTCCCGGAACATTATAGAGTACGATAGGTATGGAGGTCTCGCCTGCAATACGCCTGTAATGCTCAAGCAGACCTGCCTGAGTCGGTTTATTATAATAAGGCGTTATAACGAGGGCTGCGTCGGCCCCGGCCTTTTGAACGTATTTTGTAAGCTCCACGGACTCTGCCGTCGCGTTCGACCCGGACCCGGCGATCACTTTTACCCGGCCTGCGACGGTCTCAATTACTATATCAATAACGCGCCTGTGCTCGTCGTGAGTTAGTGTTGCTGATTCACCCGTGGTGCCGCACGGCACTATGCCGTCCACCCCGCCTTCGATTTGAAACTCTACAAGACTCCTTAGCGCCTTCTCGTCAATTTCTCCGTTAGTAAACGGCGTAACAAGGGCCGTAAAACAACCTCTTAACATCAGTTAAATCCTCCCGCTAAAATACTATTTTTTTATATGTATTCCATATTATACGGCAATGGCTTATACGTCTTATATGCCGACGGTTTCCATGCCGACGGTCTTATACATCTATGACCCCTTCAAACACCTCTTGGGCAGGGCCTGTCATGAACACGCGCCCGTCCTTTTTTGCTATGCGTATACGAAGGGTTCCTCCTTTCAGCACTACGGTTACGTTTGCCCTGGTAAGTCCCTTCATATGGGTTGCCACGACACTTGCCGACGCGCCTGTGCCGCAGGCAAGTGTTTCACCGGCGCCCCTCTCCCAGACCCTCATTTTTATCTTCGTTGGGCTTAACACCTCGACAAACTCAACGTTCACCCTGTTGGGAAAAAACCTGTCTTTTTCTATTAAGGCCCCGTATTTTTTTACGTCGAACTTATCCACGTCGTTTACGAATATAACGCAGTGCGGGTTGCCCATGGACACGCAGCTTATGCGGAAAATCCTTCCGCCCGCCCGAAGCGGCCGGTCAAGGATCGTTCCCCCGGCCCTTGTCGGTATGAGTTTACCGTCGAGTACCGGCAGGCCCATGTCCACCTCCACCTTGCCTCCGGCAACCCTCCTTGGCCTTATAATACCGGCGTCTGTTTCTATCTCCAGGGTGTCTTTCTTTTTCAGTTTTTTATTCCATATATAACTTGCAAGGCACCGGATGCCGTTGCCGCACATCTCAACGCGCGAGCCGTCGCCGTTGTATATGTCCATGCGAAAGTCGGCCTTGTTTGAGGTCTTTAAAATAAGGGCCTGGTCAAAGCCAATGCCAAAACGCCTGTCTGATAATTTTATCATGAGAGCGGACAGGCGCGGTATAGTCTTTTTTCTAAGGTCAAGCACGATAAAGTCGTTGCCTATGCCGTGCATTTTGGTAAATTTAATTTTCATACAGCCCCTTTGTAAGTTGACTTATTTGACAAAATCCGGAAGGCTCTCGCCACGGATAAGGTCGTTCATTGTCTCGCGCTTTCTGATAACCGCCGAAGTGCGTCCTTTTACCAGAACCTCGGGCGGGCGCGTACGCGAGTTATAATTACTTGCCATGGTAAAGCAATAAGCCCCGGCGCTCATTACCGCAAGCAACTCACCGGGGTTAATCGACTTGATCTCCCTGTCTTTTGCAAGAAAGTCTCCGCTCTCGCATATCGGGCCGACAATGTCTGCTGTTATTTTGGCTCGCTTAGCAACCCTGACAACCGGCTTAACTTCATGGTATGAGCCGTAAAGGCTTGGCCTTGGCAGGTCGTTCATTCCTGCGTCGGTTATGACAAAGTGTTTCTCCGAACCTGACTTTGTATAGCTAACCCTTGTAACCAGTATGCCCGCGTTGCCCACTATAACACGCCCCGGCTCGAATATAAGGGTCACATCAAGACCTTTTGTTTCTCTGATGACCTGGGCGCCGTATTTTGACGGATGCGGGGGTTTTTCACCCTGATAATTTATGCCAAGCCCGCCGCCCATATTAAGGTAGGTTATAGCAAGCCCCTGGCTCCTCAAGACCCCTATCAGGTCGCGCGTCTTTTTAAGCGCGTCTACGAACGGAGACAACTCGGTAATCTGCGAGCCTATATGACAGTCAACCCCTATGAGGTTTAAATTCTTTAAATGCTTTTTGGCATAAACGTATTCCTTTATCGCCTCGTCTGTTTCTATGCCGAACTTGTTGCTTTTTAGTCCGGTCGATATGTAGGGATGCGTCTTTGGGTCTACGTCCGGGTTGACCCTTATGGCAACGCCTACTTTTTTCTTAAGCCGCCGGGCAATTTTATTGATTGCCCTGAGTTCCTGCGGGCTTTCGACGTTAAACATAAGTATGTTCTTTTTTATGGCAAACTCAATTTCGTCGTCGCGCTTGCCAACGCCTGAGAAAACGACTTTGCTTGTATCCCCGCCCGCTTTTGTCACACGCAGCAGTTCTCCTGCCGACACAATATCAAAGCCGCTTCCAAGAGTGGCAAAAGTTTTTAATACCGCGATGTTGGAGTTTGCCTTCACAGAGCAACACACAAGGTGCGGAACTCTGGCAAAAGCGCCGTCAAATGCCTCGTAGTGCCGTTTAAGCGTCTTGTAGCTGTAAATGAACACAGGCGTGCCGACTTTTTTTGCTATAGCTTCAACAGAGACGCCTTCGGCGTAAAGTTTGTTTTTCTTGTAATTAAAAAAGTGCATTAACGCAAAACCTCAGAAAATGAATTCAGGATCTAAAAAAATTAATCAACATTATAATTAAGCGCTACAGGGCCCCTGCGCTCATCACTACCAGCCCCGTCAGTTGCGTCCGGTGCTACGGGATGCGTTTTTTTTCCGCATCCCCCGCTTCCAAAGGCTATCAGGCCGCAAAATAAAACAGCAACAAGCAGAGACACTATAAATGTATTTTTTGTCGTTGATAATGCCATGAACTTTTTATTTTAACCTTTTTTTAGTTCCTGTTCCACTTTTTTAAGTTTTTTCAGAACCGTATTCTTTGCTGTGCCACCTATGAGTTCTCGCGCGTTGACCGAGTTGGCAAGAGAAACCGCTTCTACTATGTCGTTTTTGAATAAAGGCGAGAACTTGGCCCACTCTTTCATGTTAAGGTCGCTTAGTTCCTTGCCGGTCTCAACGCAGTACGCAACCACGCTCCCGACCACATGGTGCGCTTTCCTGAACGGCAGTCCTTTTTTGACTAAATAGTCGGCAACGTCGGTCGCGGTTAGAAACCCGCCGGCTGTTGCATCAAACATCCGGTCTTTTTTAACTCGCATGGTCTTGATCATCGGGGCAAACACGCCAAGCACGGATTTAAGCGTGTCCACTGTATCAAAAAGAGGTTCCTTATCCTCTTGCATATCTTTGTTGTACGCAAGCGGCAGGGCCTTCATAACGGTCAGCAGCGACATTAAGTTGCCGTAGACGCGTCCTGTCTTACCCCGCCCGAGCTCTGCCATGTCCGGATTTTTTTTCTGCGGCATAATGGACGAGCCTGTTGAAAAAGCGTCCGACATCTCAACAAAACCGAACTCCTCGCTTGACCACAAAATAAGTTCCTCGCTCATGCGCGAAATATGCATCATTAAAATTGCGGCAACAGATAGGAACTCAATCGAAAAATCCCGGTCGCTAACGCCGTCAAGGCTGTTTTCCGTGACGCTTGAAAACCCGAGTAGCTTTGCGGCGTAATGCCGGTCAAGGTCGTAGGGGCTGCCTGCAAGCGCGCCTGAGCCAAGCGGCATAACGTCTACACGCTTCAGGCAATCCGTAAGACGCGCAGCGTCGCGCTTGAACATCTCGTAATACGCAAGCAGGTGGTGCGCCAAGAGCACGGGCTGCGCCCGCTGCAGATGAGTGTAGCCGGGAAGTATCGTGCAGGTATGTTTTTTAGCGACACCAACAAGTACCTTTTGAAGCCCCTTTAGAAGTTTAAGAATATTCGCTATTTCTTCTTTCAAGTACAGGCGGACGTCAAGCGCAACCTGGTCGTTACGCGAGCGCCCTGTGTGGAGCTTGCCTCCAATCGCAGCGCCTATCTTTTTACTCAGACGCGCCTCCACCGCCATGTGTATGTCTTCCATGTCGGGCGTAAACTCAAATTTTCCCGCGTCGATTTCTTTTTTAACAACCTGAAGACCGGTGGTAATTTTTGCGCACTCCTGCGCCGTGAGCACGCCTGCTTTTTTCAAAACTTTTGCGTGGGCAATAGAGCCGCGTATGTCGTGTGGGTAGAGGCGCTTGTCAAAACCGATGGACGCGTTCAGCTCTTCCGCAAGCCTGTCCGCCCCGGTCTTAAACCGGCCTGCCCATAGTTTCTTGTTTTTAGTGTTATCAGCCATTTTTTTACTTTTATTTAAGTCCTTCTATTATAGCCGCGCACAGAAGCGGCACCATTATTTCGTGATGACCGGTGAGGGCGTAACCCCGGCCCCCGCCCGTCATTGTGGGCCTTCTGACGACGTTCGTTA
Organism: uncultured bacterium; assembly: GCA_965371305.1. Classification (GTDB taxonomy): domain Bacteria; phylum Desulfobacterota; class GWC2-55-46; order GWC2-55-46; family DRQE01; genus CBDUXY01. The sequence continues at coordinate 7,220 of CBDUXY010000017.1, read as the reverse complement.
CAGGGCGGTAATGTTGTATGAAATCCATATTAACGGTCGTAAACTTCCGAGGCCTGCCTTTGTTCATGTTCCTTGTAACGGTCAGGGCTTTAAGGAAAATCTCCGGCATTATAACGGCAGAGCCGATGTTGAGAAAAACGCCCGCTTCAAGTGACTCCACCACCGACGCAAACAGCAGAAAATCCCTGTGAGTACCGGCGCCTGTAAGGGCAGGGTCGATTTGCGGATGAATATGCACTATGTCGGTACCGACCGCAACGTGTACGGTCGCGGGTATGTCAAGCCTTGCAGCTGCTGCAAGGATGCTCAAGTCTTTATAAGGAAAACGCGAGGCAAGAATACGCTTGCCAACGCTCCTTCCAAGCCCGAGGCCTTTTTTAACGCCCTTGTTGATGGCCTGGTTTATCATGCTTCCTGTCTCGTCGGCCATGCCGAACTTGCCGCTTGCAAGCTCCGCATCAACGTCCTCGCTTGTTGAGCCGTTATAGGCAAGCTCAAAGTCGTGTACGATTCCCGCGCCGTTCATGGCGACGGAGTTTATAACGCCCCGCTCCATTAAGTCTATTATAAGGGGGGAGAGGCCGGTTTTTATAACGTGCGCTCCCATGCCAAGGGCAATTGTTTTACCTGCCACGTTTGCCTTTAATACAGCCGCAGCCACGGCTTTTAAGTTTGCCGCACCGAGCACATCAGGCAGCGAATCCAGAAACCCGGAAAAAGCCACTCCTTTTTCATGCCTTGCGCCGAGTGCGTCAAGACCGACCTTGCTCTTCCTATCTTTAATAGAATAGGTGTTTATATTTTTCAGATTGATCGGTTTAAACTTCATGACGACGCCTTTTGAAATAATAAATAGTCAACCAGCTCGCAAAGTATATGACCAATTGTTATATGCACTTCCTGCACCCTCGGTGTTTTGTCCGCAGCGACGTTAAGCAATATGTCTGCTTTTTCCGCTAGTTTCCCGCCGTCGCCGCTTGTCATTACTATGACTTTAATGCCGGATTTTTTTGCTGCCGCGGCTGCTTTTATGACGTTCTTCGAGTTGCCGCTTGTGGAGATTGCAAGCAACACGTCGCCTTCCCGGCCCAGGGCCTTTATCTGTTTTTCAAACACCTGGTCAAAGTGATAGTCGTTGCCAATGGACGTAAGTATAGACGAATCCGTCGTAAGGGCAAGGGCCGGCAAAGAGGGGCGTTCTATCTCAAAGCGGTTTACGAACTCTGCCGCCAGGTGCTGCGCGTCCGCCGCGGACCCGCCGTTGCCGGCTATCATGAGTTTACCGCCATCGTTAAATGCCCCTGCAATCAGTTCGGCACATTCGGCTAACCTTGCGGTGTTCTTCTTGCCGAAGAATTTTTCCTTAGCCCGGATGCTTGCCTTGACTGATTTTTCTATTATTTTTGTTTCCATGCCGGTTCCTTTATCTTATTTAACGATTAGTTCAACGTCTTTGGTATTATCTTCTCGCAACAGTGTTGTGTCAAGGGTTTAGTGCATGTAATTAACTGTCTAAATCTTAAATTTGCCATTTTTTTGTATTACCTTACCGTCCACGTAAAGCGCCCCGCCTTGCCGGAGGTCTTTGATCATGTCCCAGTGTATGGCGGACTTGTTCTTACCCCCGGCCTCTTCGTAAGAGCGGCCTACGGCAAGGTGTACCGTACCGCCGATCTTTTCGTCAAACAGGATGTCACTTGAAAACTTTTTTATGCCGTAGTTAACCGCGATACCGAGCTCTCCAAGGAACCTCGCACCTTTGTCCGTATCAAGCATTGCAATAAGGAAGTCCTTGTTCTTATCCGCACTTGCCTCAACGACCTTGCCCTTCCGGAACCGAAGCCTTATGCCGGTCACCTCGCGCGACTGGTAAATTGCAGGCATCTCGTAATATATATAACCCTCTGCCGAATCCTCCACAGGCGACATAAACACCTCGCCGTCCGGCATGTTGCGCTCCCCGAAACACGGTATGGCCTTCCTGCCGGCAATGCTCATGGTCAGGTCCGTATCCTCGCCTACTATCCGAACTACCTTACCCTTATCCAGGACCTTCTTTAACGCTTTTTCCTGCTTCTCCATCTTTGTCCAGTCAACGTTTGTTGCGCCGTAGAGGAAGTCTTCGTACTCGGCAAGACTCATGTCGGCTTCCTGGGCAAGGGCGTTTGTCGGGAAGTTGCAAAGCACCCAACGGTTTTTGTTGACTATAAGGTTGCCTATGCGAGATACTACTTTGCTTCTCGCTCCAACCTTCGCCGGATCGACTGTGCCCATGGCTTTTTTGTTTTGCGGCGCCCTTATGCTGACAAAGCAGTCTATTTGTTTTGCCTCGTACTCACGAGGTTTTGGAAAGTTTTTAAGCTGGGCTTCTGTTGCCATGTCGTAGAAGATGTTGTTTGTTTCTTCAAACGCAACACGGGTTTCCGGGTGGCCTCCGACTGCCATTACCTCGCGAAAGACCTCTATTACGAGCGGCTTTGCAAGCTCACTTGACGCGACGATCAAGACGCTGTCGCCCTTTTTTACTTTGATGGAATGGTTAACCATGATTTTGGCTAATTTTTTTTACGCGCGGATCCGGCATTTTTTTAAATCCTCCAACTTAAATTTTTATACTCAAGTTTGTTGGCAGTATATAATTTTTGAGATAAAAAATTACCCCTGCCAACTGTCCCCCTGGCGGGTGTCCTGCTCTATCATAAGGCGCTCGATCTCGCGCCTTATCTCTGTCTTTTTTAGCCCCCAACCGGGAGCTACGAGGACAGACCCAACTGTATCTCCCGACACCCTGTGCACGACTGTCTCAGGCGGCAGGGTTTGCATGGATTCTACCACGACACGCACGTATTCATCAAGCGTAAGCAGCTTCACTGTGCCTTTTTTATAATCCTTATAAATGGGCGCGCCTTTTGTAATCTCAAGCTGGTGGAACTTGACACCCCAGACGTTCAGGTCGGAGACGAACCGGACGCTATTTAACATATCTTGCCTGGTCTCACCGGGAAGGCCAAATATAATGTGGGCGCATATTTTTAGCCCTCGTGCTTGTGCCGCTGTGGCTGCGTCTGCGAAATCACGTGCCGTATGTCCTCTGTTGATTCTCTGTAGTGTTTCATCATTAGACGACTGAAGCCCCATTTCAAGCCATACTTCTTTTGTTTTGTTTATTTCACCGAGCAGATCAAGCACGGGCTCGTTCAGGCAGTCCGGCCTTGTTGAAATGCTAAGGCCAACGGTTGCCGGGTGTGCGAGCGCCTCGCTGTACAGGGACTTTAAATAGCCGACGTCGGCGTAGGTGTTTGTGTTTACCTGAAAATAGGCTATGACCTTATCCGTGTTGTGTTTTGTCTTTGCCCGCTCCACGCCGCGCGAGATCTGCTCGCTAACACTGCGCCCTGCATCATAATCAAATGGAATCAGCAGCGACGGCTCGCAATAAGCGCACCCGCTCTTCGACGTCTTGCCGTCAAGCGTGGGGCAGGTAAAGGATGAATACACAGAGACCTTTCTTACTTTTTCGCCGTAGCGGTCTTTCAGGTAAGTCGAAAGTGTTCTGTAGCGGCTGGCTGTTTGCATTTTATTATCGTATGTTTTCTGTTTTTGAATTCGTAAATCAATTGTAACTCAAACGCCGGCAAATCAAGACCTTGTGACACAATACTTTTTGACAAAACCTGTGTGCCTGAAGCCTGTTTTTGCCTCCCTGAGGCCGGGCAGGCCAAGGTCCTGTTCCCTGTTAATGTGTGTAATACTCTTGGGCAGATTTGCGGCAAGGTCTTGCACTATAAATTGCCTGAGTCCTTTTATGCCGTCTACCGCCTTTTCAAAATGCACGGCAAACATCTTTGCGCCGCCTGCGCCTGTAATGGTCTCGCCAAGGTTATACGCAATAGGCGCGCCGCTGGCGTAAAAAATTCTGCCTGTGAGTTCGAGCCGGTCTATTAAACCGACCGCCTCTGTTGCGGCCCTGCAATCGCCGCCGCCTTCGCGTGAAGAGCACCAGTTCTCAAGTACGGTTAATGCGTCTTTTGTGAGTTCTGCTGTCAGTGGCCTTGCCGCGTATTTGTAAGCCGCTTTAAACGCATTTACAAGCTGTTTTTTCTTTAGGAACCTGCCGCCCTTGAACTCGGCAAGTTCAGTTCTGTTATATATGTAATCGAAGTTGTCCCTGTCCTCTATGGTCTTAAAGCCAAGGCTGGCAAGGGTGTTTGCCAGGCTCTCACTTGCGCATTTTATTAAATCGAATCTGTCGAATAATTTGGCAAGTATTTTTTCATCGTATTTACCTGGTTCATCCGATGTGCCAGGCAGTCCAAAAGGCAGCACAAAAAAACGCTCCGGCCCTGGGATCTCGCAGTCCGAGTCGCTGCCGGTTATGACGTATTTGCCGCCACCGAGGCTTGCTATTTTGTATCTGTGAGTGTCGCGGAAAAGATACAGGTTTGCGAAGGTATGCTCTGATACGCCAGTTTGAAGCGCGGCAAAAAGCGGGTGCAAGACCGGACGCATGGCAATTGAAAGTTCAGTGAATTCAGGGTAGTCGGGTATAAGGTTTTTCGCATCCATAGCCAGACAGTATATCAGCTTTAGAGTGTACTTGTCATTTTATGAATACATGTAGCACAAAAGGAATGAAGTAGAAACACAGGGACTGTACACGTCTTGACAGAAACTACCCTTAAGGGTAAACTTGTTTGTAAGTAAGCATTGAATTTTCTCACATTAGGTAACCACAAACCAACCCATAGTCAACAATCTGCATGGAGGTCGTCATGAAATCTCCTGATCCTGATAAATATTTTCAAAAAAAGTCTATCTTTATTACCGTTGTGCTTGTTGCCGTTGTTGCGGTTAATTTACTTGCGCCCGCGCCTGCTTATGCGCACGGGATGCCTGACGGCTTTGTAGGAATACTATTTATGATTCTTCTGATTTTTTTGTCTTATCCCATAATAAGCCTGATTGTAACCGCCATTATTATTTATATAGTATATAAGATTTGGAATAAGTTTTTAAGAGGTGAAACAAAGTCTGACAGGCAGGCAAGTCATGGTAAGTCCGATATCATGCCTGATTAGAAAACATATCTCAGACAAGAATGACAGCATGAAAAAACACTTAAAAATTCCACGTTTGTTAATTGTCGTGCTGGCAGCCGCCTTCGCGGTAAACCTGCTTGCGCCAGCGCCAACATATGCAATGAGTGTAATGCCCAGACCAGATGGATTTGCAGGGGTTATAGATTTTTTTCAACCCACAGACATTTACCTATTCTTTTTCTTTTTTATACCTTTTTTATTCAATATGACTTTGAATTTTATTTTTTATGATTTGTTGTCCTTACAAAGAGGTATTAAAAATAGTATATGTAAACTATTCTATATTAGCTGTTTGGGTGGTTTAATATATCTGGCAGTTATCTATATTACGCCATTTGATCAATTGTATGATTTATTGGATTGTATAAGATTCGTTATTCGTGGTGTTTTTATGGTAGCCACCCTTTTGATTGCATCGCTGCTAACAGACAGTATGACTAATGAAAAAACAAAACGATTGAAACATTTCATGCTTTTTGCCCTTATAAGCACGGTCGGTTTTATGATACATTTTTTTGTTATAGAATTTTTTGCCTATCCAATTGAGGATTGGTATTATTCTTCTTAGAGTCTACCTTCCCTCCTCTTTTGGCTTTACTATAACCGTCTTGTACTCCGCAACCGTCACGGTGCCGGGTTTTGCGCCTTTTGGTTTTCTTACGTTTTTTGCGTCAGTGTAGATGACCTCTACTTTGCCTGAAGTGCGCGCCTTGCTGTAGAAGGCGGCAATGCTTGCGGCCTCGTGAAGTGATTTTTGAGTAGGCTTTTTCTGGCCCTTTGCCTTAAGCAGCACGTGTGAGCCGGGCATGTCTTTTGCGTGGAACCACAGATCTCCGGGCTTTGCAAGCTCTTTAACGAGTTTGTCGTTACCACGACCGCTCTTACCCGCAATTATCGGAAACCCGTCGCTTGAGACGAGTTTTCTTATAAGCTCTCCGGCGCCTGATGATTTACGGGTGTCTTTTTTTAAGACTGTCTTTTGTGTATACAATCCCAGACCCGATAGTTCTTTTTCAAGGGCAGTCGCCTCTTGCATGGTTTTAATAGCGTCAATACGGTTCATAAACTCTTTCTTATTTCTAATGTCCTTTTCAAGCTCCGGGATGCGCCGGGCAAGAAGAGTGAGGGCTGTTTTCGCCTTCTTTGCTTTTTTAAAATACCCGGCAGCATTGTCTTGAGGAGTTTTTCTCGGGTCGAGTGCTACGGTTATCTCTGCAACCGGTTGTATATAAAAGTCTTGAAGCACAACTTCTTTCATGCCCTTTTTAACAAGATGAAAGTTTGCAAGCAAAAGCTCGCCCGTCTTTGTCATCAAAAGATTACCCTCTGCCTTTTCTTTATCAGAAAACAGGTTTTTAAGTTTTCTCTGTGCCTTTGTGACGGCTTTTTTTACGGCGCGCGCGAGGTCGGCCTTTATAGTCGTCAGGTTATGCGCTTCGACAGCGGCGTTGTAATACCTGTCCGTTGCCTGGTTCCACGTCTCACCTTGCTCAGGTTCTACGGTTTCTTTTTCCTGTGTTACGGTTTTTGGAGGGGTGAGTGGCACTAATTTTACACCCGGCATGACCGGTCTTCCCGAATCTTCAGGGAAGTGCCAGAGCGCGTCGCAAATTTTATTGTCTTTGTTGGTGAGTATCACGTTGCCTGATTTACCCGTGAGCTCGCAAATGAGCGAGTATTTTTCGTCTCGCTTAACAAGGTTAATACGCACTATCCTTTCTCCCGGTAGCTGAGTGATTGCCTCGATGCGTGCGTCTTCGATTCTACTTCGGAGGTAAGCGCAAAACCTTGGCGGGGCAGGCGGGTTTTTATATTTTTTCTCTGTAAGGTGAATCCTTGAGAACAGGCGGTCGGCGGAGATAAACAACTGTTTTTGCCCGCCGCGTGCAAAAATTTTCAAGACAATATCGCGCGCAGAAGGCTGGTGCACCTTTGAGATAATACCGCCTGAGATGGCTTCTGAAAGTTCGCGTGTTATGTTTTTAAGTAGTTCCGGGGTCATTGGCCATTGGAATGGATGATTTTAGGATTTAAAGACTTGGAGACTTCAGAATTCTCAGATTTTAAAGCTTCATGCGTCGGGCAAAAAAAGTGGAATGCCCGGTGCGCGCTTAATCAACA
>CBDUXY010000016.1:0-23219 GCA_965371305.1 uncultured bacterium | reverse complement strand
CGTAACTTCTGTCCTCGAAGTTGCCGAACATTACGGCTTGCTCCTGGCGAAGCAGCTCTATGTCGGCGGTGTTGACGGCAACGTTACTCCCGGCAACCTGCTTTAAATCGGTTAGCGATTGTTTCAGCGCGGCGACGTCTTCTGTTAACAACTCTACCGGGCTTTTCGCGAGTTCATCTTTCGGGGCAACCGTCATCTTGCACCCCGTGAGCATTACCATAACTGCGAGTATAAAAAGTAGCGTAATTTTTTTCATGATCCCTCTTGTTTTAATTTTTTCAGGTGTCTTTATACAGATAATTTATATACCTGGCCAGAAAACCCCGGGCTTTCAAACTTGGGGATGAATGGCCCGCCCGTAGCGCTGCGGATGCCTTTTTTCACCCTCCCCTTAGTCCCCTCCCATCAAGGGAGGGGAAAGATGGAAACTCCGGGCTAAAGCCCTGAGTGGTTCATATTGGAGTCTCAATTAATAGCCGGTGACCAGGCCGGGTCCGATTCGCTCCCGGTGGTCGGGTTTAGCTCTTTCATACCACTTCCGTCGGAGCGCATGATATAGAGTGAAGTGCCCCCGGATTTATTCTTACCGCTAAAAATTATGTGCCTTCCGTCGGGCGACCAGGAAGGGGTTTTGTCGTCGCGTCCTCCGGTAAGGCGTCTCTGGCCTTTGCCGTCGGTTTTCATTACCCATATGTTAAAGGCCCCGCCGGTGCTTCTTGAAAAGGCAATAAGGCGACCGTCCGGCGACCAGGACGGGTCTGCATTGTACTTGCCCTGGTGCGTGAGGCGCATAGGCCGTCCACCGTTTGAATCTATCATATAGATATGAGGGTTTCCAGCAATATCTGACACAAACGCTATGCGTTTGCCGTCGGGTGACCACGTAGGGGAGACGTCTATGCCGTAGTTGTCTGTGAGTTTGGTGTATGTGCTCGAGACCCTGTCAAGCACGTAAAGCTCAGGGCTTTTTTTTGAGCTAACGGTCAGGGCAATTCGTCTTCCGTCAGGAGCCCACCGGCCTCCAATGTTCATGCCCGGTTTCTTGGATAAGGCGTAGCCCCGGTTGGTTTTCAGGTTTATCTCATAGAGGTACGGACCTCCGTTCTTGTACGAGGTGTAGGAAAGTGATTTGCCGTCAGGCGACCACTTAGGCGTCAGGTTTATGGAATTGTTGGTCGTAACCCGTCTGAGATTGGCCCCGTCGTAGTCAGAGATGTAAAGCTCCTTTGTGCCGCTCTTGTTGGATACAAAGGCTATCCGTGATGTGAAAGAGCCCTTCTCTCCGGTCAGTTTTTCAAGCACGGCGCTTGCGAACTTATGCGCTATCATGCGTATGTCTTGTGCTCTTCCGTTGTAGCGTCTGGCAAGCAGGTGGCGTTCCCTGACCGTGTCGAAGAGCCTGAATTCGGCTATGATGAGCGTGCCGCGAATCTTTATCCCGCCTTTTATGAGCATGTCGGCGCCGATAGCGCGCCACTGGTAGAAGTCGGTCTTGGCACTCGTCAGGCCGGAGGTAGTCGTGTCTTCCAAAAAGGCCTCTTTATCTATCACGTCGAATATCTGCGTGAACTCAAGGTCGCCGGTGAGGGCGGATTCAAGCTCCTCCTTGTACCATTGAAAGCTTCCCATGTCTCCCGGAGACGTGTCTATGGGCACTATTTCCTGTATTGCAATGGGAAGCTTTTTGCCGGCCGGAGCGTTTATGTCTATGTAGACCATTGCCTGCGCGTTTTGCGCAGCTGTGAGCAAAAAGAGCGTTGCCGCCGTGGTCAGAATGACGAATATTTTTTTCTTTAAGTTCATGTTACCTTACTATGCCCTCTGAATTAAACCTGAATCCTACTGCAAACAGACCACGCTCCAGTTCCACACCCTGAGGAGGAGCGGGGAAAGGCGCGGCCTTTTTTATGGCCCTTATTGCCGTATTGTCGAAAAGCGTGCTGCCCGACTTTTTCTCGATCCTCACGTCCTTAAGGGCGCCTGAGGCAGGGTCTATCCTGAGCTGCAGTACCGTTTGAAAATCTTTTTTGTCTTTGCTCGGAGTTATCCACTCCGACTGAATCATGTCGTAGAGCCTGTTGTAGTATTGCTTAAACATTATATCCGATGCCCCGGTCGACACTCCGCCCCCCCTGCCCGTTCCGGTCCCTTTGCCTGTCCTTAGCTCATCACGCAGGCTTGCAAGCTCTCTTGACGCCCTCTCCCGTTCGTTGGCCAGGTTTTCGAGTTCCTGCATTTTATCATCCAGGTCGTCTTCGCGCTCGCGCTGTTCAAGGCGCTTTGAGAGCTTGGCAAGGGTCGCTGCCACTGCCTTTTTGTTCTTCTTGTTTCCCGACGGTAGCACTACGTCTGCTTTTTTCCGCGATTTTTTAGTTTTTTTCTTCTTTGATTTTGAAGTTATAACGGCTTTCGATCTCTTCTTTTTGCCCCGCCGTTTTCTGGTTCTGCCCGGTTCACCCACAAGCTCAACGGTCGTGTACATGGGCGAGTAAATAAGCCTGTGTTTCGAGCCTTTTGTGGTGAAGTGGCCGACCGTTATTATGACAAGGTGGACGATGACGGAGACGACAATCATCTTTTTGAAGACCCGGCGCTGCCGTTCGTCAAATACGCTTACGCTTTGCGGCAATTAGTTTCTCTCCGGTAGATTTTTTTGCTGTGTTGCTTTTCTTAAAGGTTCTCCGGCGGCTCGGTTATCATGGCTATCTTTGATATGCCGGACTTTCTTATCTCGGCCATGGCCTTTGCTACCTTGCCGTATGAGACCGATTCGTCGGCCTTCAGATAGACTGTCTTATCCGACCGGTTTTTGAATATTGCCCGGAGCTTTTTGTTGAGCTCGGTTATCTTGATTTGCTTTTTATTTATAATGACCCGGCCTTTTCTGTCTATTGAGACTACAAGCGGTTCCTGGGCCGATTGAATCGGCCCGGATGCGACCTTCGGCAGGTTTACGTCTATGCCGCTCTCCATCATAGGCGCGGTTACAAGAAAGATTACCAGCAAGACCAGCATGACGTCGACAAAGGGGGTTACATTTATGTTGGACATGGGTCTTTTTCGAGACATGGCCTAATCCTCCAACACTGCTTCAGGGGCCTTTTTTCTAACTACGTCGCCCCGTAGTTTTTTCTCAAGCATGTTGGTCAGGTCGGTAGAGAAGCTGTCGACCTCCCCTGATATGCGGTCGATGCGCGTCAGTATGTGGTTGTAGCCCACAACGGCCGGGATGGCGGCGAAAAGCCCCATTGCCGTTGCTATGAGGGCCTCTGATATTCCGGGAGCTACCACTGCTATGCTTGCTGCCCCTGTAGCCCCGATTGACCCGAACGTGTTCATAATGCCCCAGACCGTTCCGAACAGCCCTATGAAAGGTGCGGTGTTGCCGGTCGTTGCAAGGAAGTTAATGTTCCGCTCCATGCCCAGTTTTTCCATGTTCCCGCTCTTTTTTAAAATCCTCTCAATAATATACCCGCCTTCGGCGCCCTGGTACCGTCCGCTTTTTGCAAGAGAGCCTGCCTCCGCGTAGGCCTCTTTAAATAGCCTGGAGAGAGGGGTGAAGGGGTAGTTGCCTGTTGCCGAATGTAGCTGAGATAGGTCTCTATTTTTCAGTAAAAGGTCGTAGAAGGAATTCGTCTCCTTCTCCATCTTTTTGAGCAGGTTTATCTTGTACAGAATTATCGCCCAGGATAAGACAGATAGTAATAAAAGCAAAAGCATTATAAATTGCACCATAAGGCCGGCTTCTGAAATCATGCTCCAGAGCCCAATCTGATGTCCTGCACTGCCCATTTTATTACGTACTCCTTTTTTTAGTTGATTTTTCGAGTGAATGAAGTTAGTTTATCCGATGAGTATTTCATCTAATTTACATACTTTCGGTAGTTAAGTCAATAGTCAATAGAGGGTGTGGTGTGCCTTCTGTGTGTTTGCCGGAATTTTTCGCTTCCGTACCGAGTTCCCGAGGTTGTTTTGGAATTGAAAATGATTTAATGCGCCGGAAGTGGCGCAGGTCTTGAAAAACCCTTGACATTACAATGTGTTTGTGTAAAAGTTGTATACAGGATCCTTGTTTTATGTAACAAGTGTAATTTTTGTCACTTTATGGTCTAAGTGAGTGATTCCATAAAGTTTTTAATATTACGTTAGAGATACGAGCGTGGAAGCGGGGAAGCTGGGAAGGGGGAAGTTAAGAGGGAAAGTTGGGAAGCGGGGAAGGTTTTTTTTTAAAACAAAAACAAACAAGAACCAATGTAGCCTCATAAGCTTGATATGGGGTATTTGTCGGCTTAATAATTTTTATACTTAAGGAGTGCCCTCGTGAATAAGCGTTTTTTGACAATAATGGTTTTGCCAGGTGATTCTTCGTCCCCGAAGCGCTACAGTGTTTCCATGAAGACCATTAAGACGGCAAAGATACTCGGCGCTATCAGCCTTGTTTTTTTGATATACATTGTTGCAAGTTATGGTTCCATGAGTATTAAGGTCAGGGATTTGAACAGACTGAAAACGGAAAACATGTCTCAGAAAATAGAACTGCAGGCGCTCTCCTCCAAGGTAGGCGATATTGAGACTAAAATGGCCTTGCTCAAGAACATGGACATAAAGGTAAGGGACATGGTCAGCATGGGTGAGCCGACAGGTAGCGGAGACATTCACAACAAACCGTTCGGAGTTGGCGGCGCATCTTCAAAGGACGAGTACTTCCTTACGACCAAGGAGAAGAAAGACGAACTGGCAACACGCATGAAAGACAACCTCAACCAGCTTGAGCTTGAGCTTGACATGCAGGAGCGGAGCTTTACCGAACTGCATGAGTTTTTAATGGAGCAGTCCTCGGTCCTTGCCTCTACCCCTTCGATACTCCCGACGCGCGGATGGCGCACGTCTTCTTACGGTAAACGCCGCGACCCCTTCACAGGGCTTCGCGCCATGCATAAAGGTCTGGACGTAGCAAACAGAGTGGGTACGTCGATTATAGCCCCTGCCGACGGTATAGTTACGAGGGTGACGAGAAAACCTTCGCTTGGCAAGCTTGTTGAGATAAAACATGGTTACGGTATAAAGACACGCTACGCGCATCTTTCCAAGAGCAAGGTCAGGGTCGGGCAGAAGGTGAAGCGCGGCGAGCAGATCGCTTTAATGGGGAACACGGGCAGGAGTACGGGAACACACCTGCACTACGAGGTGGTTGTAAACGGCATAAACGTAAACCCCGCGAAATACGTTCTGAATTAAACATACGCTACGATTTTTGTTATTCCGGAAAAACCGCCTTTATCAGGCGGTTTTTTTTTGACTTGTTGCAATGTTATAAAAGTTGTTGTCACTTCCGCCCGCGCGGCAGTCCGCAAGGGTCTGACTGTCAATGCGCCAATGCAACGCGTTGGCGCAGGGCATTATCTATTTGGAATTATCCGTTTAAGTATGCTAATGTAATTCATTAATATGAATGTTTCCGGCAGGGGGGGGGCGTCTTCGCCGTGCCGGTTGAAATTATAAAAGACAAGGGATAAAAAAAGATCATGATAGGTTCGGTACTGAAAAAGGTTTTCGGCACAAAGCATGAACGGGAAGTCAAGCGCATGACCCCGCTTGTGGAAAAGATAAATTCATTTGAGCCGGCCATGGAAAAGCTCTCTAACGAAGAGTTCGCAGGGCTTACCGTTAAGCTCAGGCAAAAGCTCTCTGCCGGAGAGACAATCGACGACATACTTCCCGAGGCGTTTGCGGCTGTTCGGGAGGTTGCAAAGAGGACGCTTAACATGCGCCACTTCGACGTGCAGCTCATCGGCGGCATGGTTATGCACGAGGGCAGGATTGCCGAGATGAAAACGGGTGAAGGTAAAACGCTTGTCGCAACCCTGCCGTTGTACTTAAACGGACTTTCCGGAAAAGGCGCGCACCTGGTTACCGTTAACGATTACCTCTCCAGGCGTGACGCGCAGTGGATGGGCCCTGTTTACAATACGCTTGGGCTTTCGCTTGGAATAATTCAGCACGAGGCGAGCTACCTCTACGACCCTGAGTACGAATCGCCCGACCTGATCTACGCCTATCTGCGTCCTGTAACGCGCCAGGAGGCATACGCCGCCGACATTACATACGGCACGAATAACGAATACGGTTTTGACTATCTTCGCGACAACATGAAGTTCTCGCTTGAGGAATACGTCCAGCGCAAGCACCACTATGCCATAGTCGATGAGGTTGACTCTATTTTGATTGACGAGGCAAGAACGCCTCTTATCATCTCAGGCCAGGCCGACGATTCCTCGGAGAAGTATTATACGATAGACGCTATTATCCCCGGACTGAAGCTTGAAACCCATTACACCATAGACGAAAAGGTGCGTCAGGCCTACCTGACCGAAGAGGGTATCAACAAGGTTGAAGAGCTTTTGAAAATAGAGAACCTCTACGACCCGAAAAACCTTGAGACCCTGCATCACGTAAACCAGGCATTAAAGGCCCATGCCCTTTTCAAGTGCGATGTGGACTACGTCGTGAAAGACGGGGAGATTATCATAGTCGATGAGTTCACGGGCAGGCTTATGCCCGGACGCCGTTGGAGCGAAGGGCTGCACCAGGCGGTCGAGGCAAAGGAGAAGGTCACGATTGAGAACGAAAACCAGACCCTTGCGTCCGTTACGTTCCAGAATTATTTCAGGATGTATGAAAAACTTGCCGGAATGACCGGAACGGCCGACACGGAGGCAGGGGAGTTCCATTCAATATACAACCTTGACGTGGTGGTCGTGCCGACAAACAAGCCCCTGAAGAGGGCCGACTCTACCGACGTTGTTTACAGGACCAAGGCGGAGAAGTTCGACGCGGTCATAGAAGAGGTTAAAGAGCGTCTTGCAACCGGCCAGCCAACTCTCGTTGGTACGATAACGATTGACGATTCCGAGAAACTGGCAAAACTTCTTAAAAAGCACAAGATTAAACACAACGTTCTTAATGCAAAGCACCATGAGAGCGAGGCCGGGATCGTTGCTCAGGCAGGAAGGCTCGGCTCGGTAACGCTTTCGACCAACATGGCCGGACGCGGCACCGACATCGTGCTTGGCGGCAACCCCGAGGCAATAGCACTTGCAGAGTCGGGTCATGACGACAGCTCGGAAGTTTATGCGACTGCCTTTGCCGAGGCAAGCAAGGTCTGCGCCGAAGAAAAGCAAAAAGTTATTGAGCTTGGCGGGCTTCATATTATAGGCACTGAGCGTCACGAATCAAGGCGTATCGACAACCAGCTCCGGGGACGTGCCGGAAGGCAGGGGGATCCCGGATCGTCAAGGTTCTATATGGCGCTTGAAGATGATTTGATGAGGCTTTTCGGCAGCGAACGCATAGGGACGATTATGGACAAGCTGGGTATGGAAGAGGGCGTGCCAATCGAACACGGACTCATATCTAAGGCAGTCGAGAACGCCCAGAAAAAAGTCGAGGGGCAGAACTTCGACATCAGGAAGCACCTGCTTGAGTACGACGATGTGATGAATCAGCAAAGGGAAGTGGTTTACGGATACAGGAAGCAGATGCTCGGCGACGAGGGGCTGAGAGTGATGGTCCGTGAGTTTACGGAAGAAGTGGTGCAGGCCGTGATAGACGAACATATGGACGAGAAGTCACACCGCGAGGACTGGGACAAAAAGACCATTAACGAAGCGCTTGTGGCGCAGTTCGGCATGTTGCTTGATAATGACTTTTTCGAGAAGGCAAGAGACAAACAGGATTTTGTAGAGCACCTTGACACAGCCGCCTGGGATCTGTATCAGGGCAAGATTAACGAGTACGGCGAGGAGAGTATGTCGCATCTTGAAAGGGTGCTTATGTTGCATACGCTCGATAACATCTGGAAAGACCACCTGCTAACGATGGACCACCTGAAGAACGGGATAGGGCTTCGCGGTTATGGCCAGCAAAACCCCCTTACCGAGTATAAGAAAGAGGGGTTCGCGCTTTTCTCCGACATGATCTTGCGTTTGAAGAGTGATGTGGTCGACAGGCTCTTTAAGGTAAGGTTGGAGCGGCAGGAGTCTGTTGACGAGCTTGACGGCGAAAGGCCGGTGGAGCGCAATGTAACACTTGGCAGAGGGGATGAGAGTGCCGCCTCGGCTATGGCCCAGGGACGCCAGCATCAGGAAAAGCAGCAACATGCCATGGCAGGCGCAGGCGGGCATGACCAGGAGCATGAAAAACAAAAACCCGTTGTCCGCGTCGGTGAGAAAGTCGGCAGAAACGACCCGTGCCCGTGCGGAAGCGGAAAAAAATATAAAAAATGCTGCGGTAAATAAACGTGGACAAGGACAAGGGAAAAACTGAAAACAGGAAAAGTGCCGGGAAGGGAGGAGTTACCGTAAAGGGTTTCAGGGCCTCGGCCATCTCCGTTGGCATTAAAAAGAGCCGCAACAAAGACCTCTCTCTAATTGTCAGTGAGGCGGACTGCACCGTTGCCGGTGTGTTTACAAAGAACCTCGTCCGGGCGGCCCCGGTTGTCCTGTGTGAAAAAAGGCTCAAAAGTTTAGCCGGGTCAGGTAGTGCAAGAGGGGTGGTCATCAATAGCGGCATTGCCAACGTGTGTACCGGAAAGCCGGGGTGGGAGGCTGCCTTAAGGACGGCCGCTTCCGTTGAAAAAGAACTGGGTTTTAAAAGGGGCAGCATGTTTGTTGCTTCAACAGGGCTTATCGGCGGCCCGCTTCCCGTGGAAAAGATAGAAAAAGGCGTGGGTAAGCTTGCAGGTGAGTTAAGCCGACGCGGTTTTGAAGAAGCAGCGGCCGGTATAATGACGACCGACACATTTCCCAAAATTGCGAGCAAGAGGATAAGGCTTGGCACGGGTAAGGACGTAAAGACAGTAACGATAGCAGGCATTGCAAAGGGCGCTGGCATGATAGCGCCCGACATGGCAACCATGCTTGCTTTTTTCATGACGGATGCGGATATTAAGCAGCCTTTGCTCCAGGCAGCCTTGAGGGAGGCGGTAGACGTATCGTTCAACAGTATTGCCGTTGACAACGACACCTCGACCAACGATACCGTGCTCGTCTTTGCAAACGCGCTGAGCAGTGCCGGTGAAATTAAAAAAGGCAGCACTGAATACGAACTTTTTTTAGGGGCTTTAACGGAACTGTCTGTTAAACTTGCTAAAATGATAGTCGAAGACGGCGAGGGGGCGACAAAGTTCGTGGAGCTTTATATAAAAGGGGCAGGGTCTAAGGCCGATGCGCTTAAGGCCGCGCGCACTCTTGCTACCTCCATGCTCGTAAAGACGGCTTTTTTCGGCGAGGACCCGAACTGGGGCCGTTTTATGGGAGCGCTCGGGCGGGCCGGGATAAGGCTTAAACCAGGGAAAGTCTGCATGACCATCGGAGGTGTACCTGTCATAAAAGACGGGCTTGACGCCGGAGGCCAGGCGCGTGCCAGGCGCGCGCTTAAGAGCAAAAACATAAAGGTCGTGGTTGACCTGAACATTGGGCGTCATGACCGCCGCTTCTGGACAACCGACTTGAGCTATGGTTACGTTAAGGAGAACTCGCAGTACAGCACGTAAGTTTGAGTTTTATTGCTAATTGATAACAGGGAGAGAAAACATGGAACTACTTTTAAAGGAATCCGAGAGATGGCTCCGGCAGGCCGAGTACGACCTTAAGGCAAGTGAGTGGAACCTTGAAGGAGGTTTTAACGCGCCTGCCTGTTTTCTTGCCCAGCAGGCTGCAGCCAAGGTGTTAAGGGCGTTTTTGTTCCTCAATAAAGAAGACACAAGGGAGACCCGCTCTGTTGTTGAGTTGCTTGAAAGGGCCATTACCTACGATGAAGGTTTCAAGGAATTTGTCGAGCGCTCGGGAAGGCTTGACATACATTACAAGACCTCGCGTTTCCCCGACGCCCTGCCCGGCGGTATACCGGCCGAGGTGCTTAACGCCAAGGACGCGCGCGAGGCCATTAACCTGGCAGGGCAGATAGTAGAGGCCGTGGAAATGACCAGGAAAAACTACATGCCGGATACGCTATAAAACACCGGAAGGATTTTGTCTTCCGCTGTTTGCGTACTTTACTTGAAAAATGGTTATGCTGCCCGCTGCCGCTGCTTGCGTCAGGGTTGCGTTTAATAAAACGGATTTACCGGACCCGGTACATACTTCCATGGAGGTTTACAAGGGTAGTTGCTCGAAACTCTATCGTACATTTATGTGGGCCTTATCGGTGCGTGTGTCGGCAGTTTCCTGAACGTATGCATCTATAGACTTCCGCTTAGAAAGTCACTTGTGTCGCCAGGGTCTTTTTGCCCCGGGTGTAAGAGCCCTGTGCGTTTTTACGATAATATCCCGGTCTTGAGTTACCTCTTTCTCGGCGGTAAGTGCCGAAGTTGCAAAACCCGCATATCAATTGAATACCCGGTTGTGGAGGCCCTCACCGCCCTTCTTGCCGTCCTGCTTTACCGGAAGTTCTCTATCAGTCCCGAGTTCTTTGTATATTGCTTTTTCACGGCGGCCCTTATAGTCGTAACTTTTATAGACCTGCACCTTAAGATTATACCGGACAGGATAAGCCTGCCGGGTATCGCCGTAGGGTTCGTTGCGAAGGGGGCGATTTTCTATCCTGTTTTTTATCCGCACGGAGCTCTTGATTCGCTCCTTGGAATACTTATAGGCGGCGGCGTACTGTTCATCACTGCTTACGGCTACTACGTCTTTACCGGCAAGGAAGGCATGGGTGGCGGAGACATAAAGCTGCTTGCCATGATAGGGGCGTTCGTCGGGTGGACAGGGGCGTTCTTTACGCTCTTTGCGGCCTCTATCTCAGGGGCCGTCGTTGGCCTGACTCTTATGGCGCTGTGGGGAAAGAAGTCGAAGTACGCGGTCCCTTTCGGTCCGTTTCTCTCGCTCGGGGCAATACTGTATTTGCTTGCGGGTGAGCAAATTATTTTCTGGTACATAAAAAACGTGCTTATCGAATGAAAAAAACAGCAGGCATACGCACTCAGCTGGTCGGCGGCATAGCCATAATCACCATTGCCGCAATCGGGCTTATCGGCATGTTCAGCATAATACTGATTCAACACTATGCGCTTCTTGGCAAGATAGGGGAGGCTGAAAAGATAGGCAGGCTTGTGAGGACCTCTCTTTTTAACGCGTCAGGGAAGTTGAATGAAAAAGAGTTCAAGCGGCATGTTAGAATCGTTGTGAGGGACGCGGGTATAAAGGCAATCGAATTCAAGGACACGTCCGGTAAGGTTTCCTACGCCGATGGTAACATGTCGCAGGACGAAACAGAGCTGCTGTTCTTTTATGACGGGATAAAGGTTTACAGGGTGGGCGGGGGCGTGTTTATAGCCCCGGAGTCTGTGTTGCGTGTGGTAGTGAAAGAGCCCCCCGGCGTTATTCTGTCGTCACCTCAGGCAACTTTTACGTTATCACTCAGGGAGCTTGCTGTTTTCTCTGCGACCATGCGTAAGCTCGTTATCATATATGCTATTGTAGACTCCATACTTATTGTCGGTGTTGGCATATACTTTCTCTCTGTCTCCATCATAAGGCCCATAAGAAAACTTCAGGGCGCGGCAACCCGTATTGCCGGCGGGGACCTTGGGGTAAGGGCGGAATACGGTGATAGGGGGTACGATGAAATAGCCTCGATGGCGGTTGCGTTCAACACCATGGCCGACAGGCTTGCCGAGGAAATTAAAAGGCTTGAGCGTCTTAATACTGAACTTGTTGAAACCCAGGAAGAGCTTCTTAAGACCTCAACGCTTGCAGCCGTTGGTGAGCTTGCCGCAGGGCTTGCCCATGAAATAGGAAACCCGCTTGGAGCCGTAAGCGGGTATATGGGGCTTTTGCAGGGAGAGCTTGACGACGCAGAACGCCTTGACATTGTACAAAGGACGGAGAAGGAGATCTCACGCGTTAACCGCATAGTGCGCGAGTTCCTGGACCTCTCTCGTCCCTCAAGCCGCCCGCCGACAAAGGTGGACGTAAACGAGCTGCTGCGCGAGACCACGGCCTTTATCTCCAATCAAGCAGAACTCAAGGGGGTGAGGACGGAGTTTAAGTTGAAACACGACCTGCCTCGGGTTATTATAGACGAGGACAAACTCCGGCAGGTGTTTATGAATATATTTCTTAACGCAGCCGATTCCATGGGAGCGGACGGCACAGTGACTATTACGACAGACACCTGCTTGCAGGAACAGGCAAGGGGTTCCGGGTTAATGCGAAAGGGCGATAAGGGTCTTGGTAACGGCGCTGCCGGGCGCAAGAGAAAACAATACGTTACCATAAGTTTCAGCGATACCGGATGCGGCATTTCCGATGAAGACAAGAAAAAGATTTTTGACCCGTTCTTCACTATGAAGGAGGCCGGGCGCGGCACCGGGCTTGGTCTTTTTGTGTCCCAGGCCATACTCAAGAGATATGGCGGGGCCATAGAGGTGGACTCGGTACTTGGACGTGGAAGCGTATTTAAAGTCATATTAGAGAGAGGCAGCGAGTGAGGATACTGGTTATAGACGACGAAGAGGGAATGCGCCACATGCTATCCGTGATTCTCAGGAAAGAGGGATACGAGGTCTCTACGGCTGAAGACGGCAAGAGCGGGGTTAAGGGGATAAAAAAGGAAGAATTCGACTTTGTCCTGTGCGATATAAGAATGCCCGGGCTTGACGGGCTTGGTGTGTTAAAGGAACTCTCAGCCCTTGAAGTACCAAAGCCGACCGTTATAATGATGAGCGCTTACGGCACAATAGACACGGCCCTTGAGTGCATGAAGCTCGGGGCATACGACTTTATCTCCAAACCCTTTAAGGCCGATGAAATAGTGCTGACCATTAAGAAGGCCGAGGAGAGGGAGAAGCTTAAAAGGGAGAACAAGAGGCTTAGAGAGGAACTTACAAGAGGGGTAGAGAGTTTTTTTGCCGAGGATGAAAAGATGGTGGAGGTGCTGGCCCTGATCGATAAGGTTGCGGACTACGATACGACCGTGCTTGTAACGGGCGAGACAGGCACTGGGAAGGAGTTGATAGCCAGGGCTGTCCATGAAAGGGGCAAGAGGCGAGGGGCCCCGTTTGTTGCCGTTAACTGCGGCGCCATTCCTGAAAAACTTCTTGAGAGCGAATTGTTCGGTCATGTGAAGGGGGCCTTTACCGATGCGGTCTCAAATAAGATGGGGCTTTTTCAGATGGCCGAGGGGGGCACTGTTTTTCTCGACGAGATAGGGGAGTTGGAAAGGGAGCTTCAGGTGAAACTGCTCAGGGTGCTGCAGGAAGGCGAGATAAGAAGGGTTGGAGATACAAAAGATATAGAGATAGACGTAAGGGTGGTTGCCGCAACCATAAAGGATTTAAAGAAGGCCATCAGAGACGGGACATTCAGAGAAGACCTTTTTTACCGCCTAAACGTCTTGCCTATAAACGTGCCGCCGCTTCGAGACAGGAGGGGTGACATCTCTGGTTTAATTAAAATATTTATTGAAAAATACTCACTCAAGTACTCCAAAACAATCACCGGTGTGGATGACGACGCACTCGCGGCCCTGAGATCATATGGTTGGCCGGGCAACGTAAGAGAGCTTGAAAACGTTATTGAGCGAGCTATCATACTTGAAAGTTCCGCAAGCGTAAGCCTTGCCAGTCTTCCGCAGTTTGAAACAACCGTTAGTCTTGATTACGACCTGGGAACCCTTTCCATTAAAAAGGCCCATGAGGTGCTTGAAAAAGATCTGATAAAAAAGGCCCTGAGCGAGACAGGCGGCAACAGGACTCAGGCCGCCAAGCTTCTTGAGATAAGTCACAGGGCCCTCCTGTATAAGATAAAAAGTTTCGGACTATGAAAAGTTTTCATAGCAGTTTTGCCCCTCCCGTTGCAAAAATCCTTTAAAATCAACAGTTTATTTTTGGCACATAGATTGCATAGTATTTAGTGTTATGAAGAATTTCTGCGCAAATAAAGGTTTCAGTCTTGTTGAATTGCTTGTTATTGTGGCCATTATAGGCATTATGGCGGTGGTATCGCTGCCCATGCTTATGAAGCAACTACCGAGATGGCACATGAACGGCGCGGCGCGGGACATAAACGCAAAGCTCATGATGGCAAGGCTGCGGGCAATTCAGGAGAACGAGCAGTTTGGCGTTTCTTTTGACCTTGGTGGCGCCATTGACAGGTATACGGTTGTTAAATTTGACAGCGACACTGCAAGCTGGAGATCCGTCGGTGTTGTTGCGGACGGCACAGTTGATATTGAGATTGATCTTGCGGGTTGCGTTGGATCAAGGATTGAGTTTAATGCCGACGGCAGCGCTTCTACCGAAGGTGGTTGTGTCAATGGCGCTAACCTTAATGTCGTGACCGTCAGGGCTATTGCTACAGGGCAGACAAGGAACATATTTCTAAGCACTTTCACCGGAAATCTGAGTATGGACTGATGTGATGAAAAACTATTTTGAAAATAAAAATAATGAAGGTTTTACGATCCTTGAGCTTCTGATTGCGATGAGTGTGCTTTCTTTTGCGTTAATTGCGCTTGCCTCTCTTGCCACCCAGACGCTTAAGTCAAGCGAGTACGGAAAGAGGCTGTCGCAGTCGGTAAACATAGCCACTACGAAGATGGAGATATTGAAGGCCATACCTTTTGCAAACTTACAGTCCACCAACGGAGGTAATCTGGCCGTTGACGGCAACCTTGCCAGGACCTGTTCCCCGACGGTTCAGTCGGGTGCGGGGTTCTTTATCTGCATACCGGACGACAACACCGAGGAACCCGGCAACGACGGTATGATCTTTTCGTGGACGTGGACGATTACGTACATAGATATGGACGGTGACGGCGATATCTACCAGGATTCGGGTACGGCTTCAGATTTAAGCATTGATAGCGACGATATTAAAAGGATAGACCTTAAGGTCGTATGGACAGATATTTACGGCGGTCATACGACGACTCTGAAAACTTTGAGGGCAAGAATATGAGAAAACAGCATAGAGCCGAGGCAGTGGGATTTGGTAATTTTCTAAGACGAGCTACGTCGATGGACACCGGGCGGCAGGGCTTTACATTTATTGAAATTATAATTGCCCTTGCGGTTACAGCAATCCTGATGGGTGGCGTGTACGGTCTTTATTTTACTTTTTACAAGCAGACAACAGCCGTGAACGTCGTTATAGGAACGCAGCAAAACGCGCGTGCCGGCATAAGCTTTCTTGAGAAAAAGCTTCTCTTGATAGGTCACAGCGTGGATGCGAGTGCTGAGATTATAACGATTGCCGATACGGATGAAGTCGAGTTCAAGTATATGGACCCGGATACGTTCGTAAACTATAAAGCAAGTTTCTACGTGAATCAGGCAAACAATACGCTTGTGTATGCACAGTGCGAGGAGGCCTCGGACTGGTCGGGAAGTTGTTCCTACGTCGACTCGCCTGACGTGATTGGCGGTCTTAACGAGAATGTTACGGGCCAGGGCCTTGAGTTTACATATTTTGATGAAAACGGCGAGTCCGTTACCGCGCCGATTACTACCACGGAGAACCGGGCAAAGATTCGTTTTATAAAGATCAAGCTTACGGTCATAACGGAAAAAGCCCTTGCCAGCACCGGTGAGAGAGAGTCGGTTGTGGCAACGGTCGAGGTGAACGTAAGGAACTTGTACGTGTTGAGCGCCGGCGGCGATACAACGATTCCGAGCATGCCAACTAACCTTTATGTGGTCGAAGCGACCACAGGGACCAGAGAAGGTGTATGCGGTCAACTTGAGCTCATGTGGACCCAGAACACGGACGGTGACCTTGCCTACTTCAGGGTATATTTTTCCGAGGGTTCAAACGAAAATAATGTGAAGGTGTCGGTCTCTGACACCACTGTATCGGGCGGGCATCATTATTATACCCTTGCTCCTGGTTATGGTGACGGTGACTGGATGCTTAAACACAGTGCTGACTATACTATATCCGTAAGGGCCTTTGACAACTCAAACAACGCAAGCCTTTCTTCGCCCGAGATAACGAATCAGACCCCGGAAACCCTGGCAGGCAGCGTCTACGAGTTTGGCGGAATCAACGACACTTTTATCAATCCTTCTCCGCCCGAGGCATGGACTGCCGGCATGGTTTCCGAGTTATTTTCCGGCTCAGACGGCGCAAGCGATAGCGAGGTGGTGCTTAGCTGGGACTATGATATTACCGATAACAATCCTGACACCACGAGCTTCAGGGTGTACAGGAGTACAACTCCTTTTTCAGACTTTCCTCTTACCGGGGGTAACGCCGACTGGATTGCCGGTGAGGATGCAGGCGGTGGCAGGGACGTATTAGTAGCAAGCGACACGACCTATTCCGACCCGGATACCAAGATCGGTTGCCGGGTGTATTATTATGCCATAGCTCCTGTTAATTGCGGCGGCGACAGCACCTATACAGAGTCAAATTACGCCATAACTTTCGGTGACGGCAGTGAAGGGGAGGCTGCCGACTCTCCTACCGGTTCGGACACTGCGCCCCCTGACACGGTAGCTCCTTATGCGCCTTCTATCGGCGTAAGGGCCGGTTGGAAGAGGGTTGCTGTAACTCTTACCCAGTCCGCGTCTGAAGACCTTGACCAGACATGCATGTATGCCGCTCAGAGCGTTGACCCTCCGGAGCTTTCGATAACCAACCCCCCGGCTGGCTTAATGGGCTGCTACGAGCCTGAAAGTACACTTTTATCTGATTCAGAGGGCGTCTGGACCAAGGCCGAGCTTGGCCTGAGCGCTTCGGATGTGTTCTGGCATGATTCCATGGACGAAGAGACCCCGTCGGTTCCGAGCCTTCTCGAAATCGGCACGTATTCCTACGAAGCGGTCACGTTCGACCTGTGCGGTAACGGTTCAGAACTTACCGATGCTCAGGCAACGACCCAGCTTTGCGGTGAAGATCCTAAAATAACAGATTATCCTCTAAACAATTTTAACCATCCGAAGCCTCCTGCAGTTACCGACCTTGCTGTCACATGCTGCGAGGGCGGTTCCCCCGGGGTTCAGCTTACATGGACAGAGGTCGGAAGCAACATCGCCATGACCTCGACCCCTGATAACCCCTATGATCTGGCTGGATACAGGATATTCAGGAGTTCTAACGAAGCGTTTACGGACGATGTTTCTTTACTTAACACCGGCGCTCCTCTCTGGGGCAACGCCATATCCGATACAACCGCTCAAGATGGAGAGACGTGGTATTACCGGGTCGCATCGACCGATTGTATGTATGAGAAACTCAACCCCTCTGCGTCGATCATAGAGTCGAATATGATGAGTAATATAATACATTCCATTCAGATAGGCCCTGTGACGCCGGGGGTTATAGAGAGAGATGAAAAATGCGAGGACGACACCTCGCCGGTTGATGAATCCTGCACCATGGACAATCAGAGAGAGATACTTACCGGCGTTAACATAGACAACTCGGCGGGCAACGGTTTCGGCACGGCCGAACTCGACTCGAATGATACGTTTTATCATAACAAAGTGACCAAGTTCTTCAGGAATACGAGCGCCGGTACCATGACCATAGAGGGCGCAACCGTTAGCTGGGTTAACTCGGAAGCTTTTTTGAGGAGTATAACCATCGGTGGCGGCAGAAGCGGCATGGGCGAGATAACGACCGGTATCGGTACCAACCCGACCTCGATTACACCGAGCGGGGGAGACCCGTATACCAGGACACTTGCCGACCTGACCCTTACAAGTTCACAGGTGCCGGCAGGGGCAAGGTACGTGCCCGTAACGTTCGAGTTTAAGGACTCGGTCAATACTGAAGACATTGACATGCGTGAGGACGAGATTCGCATAACCCTTAACGTGACGAACGATTCTACCGGTACCACGAGTTGTGAGAGTTACCTGACCATTTCCGAGGACCTTGAAGGCATCTTCATTCCGCTTGGTCCGACTATTTCCCAGGCCCAGCAGGATCAGCCCGAGTCGCCTACCTTTGGTTACGCAGTCCCTGGCCCGACCGGAAATAACACGGTCGTGTCCGGCGCTTACGGTCCGATCTCGGCTGATGCCGGTCTTCCCGTGGAAGTGTCTGCCGTTATAGCAAGCAACACGATAAGCTCGGAGACAGGTTACAGGATAAACATAAATAACGTTGCGGTTTATTACGCGGTTACGAATATTACCGTTACGGATTCACCTGATAGAACTTCGTTTTCAGGCGAGGTGCTGATGGATGACGGCGACGACGGTAACGGCGTGGGATGTAACCTTGACGGTTCGATCCAGGCATCTGTTACCTGTTTTGCCACGATCCCGGCCGAGTCCGACAAGAGGATATGGTATGTGATAGTGGCCCAGGACGACGAGGGTAATTTTGACATAGACCCCGAACCCAACGACGGTGTATATGTCTACGACCAGAAACCGTTTGACGTGTGCGACGTTACGCCAAACGCCCCGACAGATCTTGCGATCGATGCCGTTACCGGCCCTGACGTAGACTCCTTGTATGATGTGGATCTTTCATGGATAGCGCCGACTGAATATACCAACGGTATTACAATAGTAGTCGGCGATACGATCAGGTACCGCGTGTTTAGAGACGGCATTGCAGTTGGTAATACAGGCGACCTGGTGTTTACGGACACAGGCCTTGTGGGCGGCACTTCTTATGTGTATACGGTAAAGGCTCTTAACTCGTGTTCACCGATGGCTAACAGAAGCGACGATTCCGAACCTGCCGCCACGTGTGTTGGCGCGAGTTCACAGGCGGACATGAGCGTGTTCCCGAGCACTATCCAGGAGGGAGACTCATACACCGTGTATATACTTGACTGCCTGGCCCTGAGCACATTAGGAGGACCAACGGACCACGGGTTTCATACGGACTACATAAATACCACTAACGATATATCTTCCGATTACGGCTCGTTCACCAACACCTCTACCGGCACGGGCGCTGTGTATACGCCGATTCTGGAAGAGACAAGTGCAGCGTCAGGCTCGTTCACGTCAACCGTTCAGACGGCTGTCGACGGCTCCGCCGATCTATTGATAACCGGCCCTGATACCATAACGGTAAATTATAGATGGGCGGGTACGCAGATTGTGACCGTGACGGCTGACCCGTGTGTGAGCACTCCGGGAACTCCTGGCACTCTTACCGGAACTACGCAAGGTCATTCCGTCGTAAAACTCACCTGGGGTGCTATCACTCAAAACGACGACGGAAGCGCCATAGAAGACCTTGCCGGCTACAAGATATGGGAACAGGTAAACGGCGGTGCTTGGGAGTTTATCGCCACTACCGACGCGGCAACTACGACCAAAACCTTTACGGTATCATCCGGTAGGCTTAATACTAAAACGTACAGCTACCTTGTTATCGGTGTTGACACGTGCTCACCCCCGAACGAGGGTGATGAATCTAATATATGGACCGAGTCGAGGTAATCCTGTTCGAACGGTATAACAGAGAAGAAGATGCGAGGATGCCATGAAACAGTTAAATGCAAAAAAGGATGAAAGGGGATTTGCTCTGGTACTGACGCTTATTCTAATGGCCGCCATGACTGCCATAGGTCTTGCAGCTCTAATGACCTCCACGACCGACATGATGATTGCCAGAAACGACCGTGAAGTAAAGGAGGCCTTCTACATAGCAGAGACCGGCTTGGCCGAGGCGCTGGCGAGGCTTGATCTTCCAAATGATCACGCAAGGTTCATAGGAGAGGACTCGGATGAGAAAAAACAGAGGCAGGAAGATATGGATGCCGGCGAGACGGTCGACATAGACCCTTTTGCAAATGACAGTTTTACTTCGGCCACTCTTTCTCTGGCCGATCTTGACGGTGAATATACCGTAACGGTTGATTATGCCTTTGAGGGCTCCGATACCTGGGACAACGGAGACGGTACTGTTGGTGAGATCGTCATGTACTGTACGGATTTTGGTTTCAGCGGTAACGGGGTGCCGACCAGTTGCACCTGGGCGGCCCATCCGGTGGTGGTTATAGATTCTATCGGTAGCGCGGACACTGTGAAGGATACGAGAGTCAGGGTGAATACCAGGCTCTACGTCGCCACAAGTTCGCTTAACGTCGTGCCTCCGGGGGATGCTATTCTTTTTACCGAGCAGCAGATCGATATAGGAACCGGCAAGACAGTTCGCGGGGGTGTGGCCTCAGCACTTGACAATCCTGCTGACAGGTTCCCCGGAGACCCCTGTGGCGGCATTTGCACTGACTTCTCCGGGCTTCAGGCGGTTACGGACTGGGATAATGGAGATATGGATGAGTACCTGGGCATGAGTATCGCCGACCTTGCCGCTCATGCCGATATTGTCAAATCCCAGAGCGGAAGCAATGAAGTACCCTATAGCGCTACGGGATGGGGAGAGCTTTGCAGCCCTGATACGAACGTGGTTAACGAGGACTGGCATATATGCAACAACGATGCAAAGCTTATATACATAGACAACGACGGCGCCGGTATTGCCAAGTTGGCCGCAAACAGTACGGGCAGGGGCATACTGATTGTCACCGGAGACCTTGCAACCATGGGTGATTTTATGTGGGAGGGGATGATCTACGTTCTGGGGGATTGGGATATAAGAGGTAGCATGACGCTTGTAGGGACTGCCATGGTTCAGGGAACTGCGAGCGAAGGCGTGGATGTCGGAGGAAACATGGAAATCTTCGGAAGCATCCAGACGGCCGTTAGTGTGGCGGACGAGATAGGACTTCCAAAGCAGCTTCGGTGGTCAAGGCTGAATCTATAGGAACAGGCCTTGAATAAAGTATAAATAATGCAACAGACATAAATAATGTAATCGAAATTAAGTCAAGCGGCCTTGAAAAAGGCCGCTTGTTTTTGTGTTTTAGGGTATAATTAAATATAATTAGAAACAATTAAAAAAAACACTTGACAAGTTAGGCTATATAGAATACAGTTGTATCTACCTGAGAATATCTTTTGTTATTTTAGTATTCGTTCAGAGCAGTACAGGGACAAAAACAGGGACAAAAAAATGGGCTGTAACAGCAACAATTTGAAGAAAATAAGGGAGAGCATGCTCCTGACAAAGTCCGAACTCGCCAGAAAGGCCGGGGTCTCGCCCCTGACCATTGACAGGGTGGAGAAGGGCTATTCCTGCAGGGTCGATACCAAGCGCAAGATTATACTTGCCCTTGGACTCAAGCTGTCGGACAGGGCAAGTGTTTTCGGAAAAGAATAAGTAAGTGTCGTTGCGTATAGCCTGATTTTTTTTTGTAGTGCTTGCGGCTTTATATCGTGGCGACAGTTCTGGAGAGTTGCATGAAACTGCCTTTTGGTTCAAAGAAGAAAGAAACAATCGCCCTTGATATAGGTTCCAATTCTATTAAGCTTGTCCATATGAAGCAGGGCAAGAAGGGTTGGGAACTACTTAAGCTCGGACTTGCCTACCTGCCTCCCGAGGCAATAGTAGACGGCTCTATTATAGACTCCATGACCGTCACCAACACCCTTACGGAACTTATAACGGAAAACAACGTTAAGACAAAGGACACAGTCTCTTCTCTTACCGGTCATTCCGTCATTATTAAAAAAGTCGGGTTGCCTGCCATGACGGAGGAGGAACTTGCCGAGTCCATTCAGTGGGAGGCCGAGCAGTATATACCGTTTCCAATGAGTGATGTGAACATAGACTTTCAGATCCTTGGTGAGGACACGGAGGGGCGCGGACAGATGGACGTGATGCTCGTGGCCGTTAAGAAAGACGTTATAAACGATTACGTAAACGTGCTTAAAGAGGCCGGGCTTAATCCGTTGATAGTTGACGTGGACTCCTTTGCGCTTGAAAATATGATGGAGGCCAACTACGCCATTCCTCCGAACGAAACCACTGCAATGGTTAATATAGGCGCCAGTATTACCAGTATAAGCGTCATAGTCGAAGGCGTTACGGTTTTTACCCGTTCCATCCCTATCGGCGGGAACCTCTATACCGAAGAGATCCAAAGACATTTTAATATCAGTTTCAAAGAGGCTGAGGACGCAAAACTTGGCAAGGGTGGTGAGGGTACTGACACGGCAGAGCTGACCACAGTTATGGAAGAGGTGTCGTCGAGTATGGCCCTTGAGGCCAAAAGGACTATTGATTTTTTTCTTGGCGGCGCTCCCGGTATGATAGTCAACAAGATATTCCTGTGTGGTGGAGGGGCCAGGGTCGAGGGCTTACAGGATCTTCTGCAGGAAAAAATAGCCATTCCTGTCGAGGTGGCCAATCCTTTCAATGCCATTAACTATAATCCCAAGAATTTTGACGAAGCTTTTTTAGCAGACAAGGCCCCGTATTTTGGCGTTGGAGTTGGGCTTGCCATGAGGAGGCTTGGCGATAGATGATACGCATCAACCTATTGCCCGTAAGGGCGGCCAAGAGAAAAGAAACAATGAGGCTGCAGCTTACAATAGCCGGGCTGGTTACGGCTCTTGTTGTTGTAGTTTGTATCGGTGCCTTTATTACGCTCAGCACTTCCGTGTCAGGCCGTGAGGATGACATTCAGACTGCGGAAAAGGATCTCGAAGCGCTTCAGAAAAAAGTCGGCGAGCTCTCCGAGGTCAAGAAGCAGAAAAGAGTTGTTCAGAGCAAGCTTGACGTTGTTAAGAAGCTTGATACCGCAAGGGGTGGCCCGGTCAGGT
Organism: uncultured bacterium; assembly: GCA_965371305.1. Lineage (GTDB taxonomy): Bacteria > Desulfobacterota > GWC2-55-46 > GWC2-55-46 > DRQE01 > CBDUXY01. Next base: position 574 of record CBDUXY010000016.1, on the reverse strand, counting down.
TATTTAAACAGATCTCCCATGCACTGCCGGAAAACGCATGGATCGAGGTCTTCAAAGATACCGGAGGCTCCGTCGACCTGCAGGGGTTTGCCAACACTAAGAGTATTGTGGCTGAGTTTATGAGAAAACTTCAGAAGTATGCTGAATTCAAGACTGTTGAGTTGTCGATAGTTCAGAGGATTGAACCCGGCACAGGCAGTGACGACATGGAACTGGTCTCGTTCTCGATAAGAATCGAGAGGGTCTCAAAAGGGGCGGAAGACAATGGCTGATTTTAAGAGCATGCTAAAGCTTGACGCGATCATGAAGCTGTCGCGTTTAAAAAAGATAATTATACTTGCCGTGATCAATGTTGTTATTGTTGCGTTGTGTTTTAATTTCCTGATAAAGCCGACCCTTGCAGAACGCGCAGAGGTTGATCTCAAGTACCAGGAACTTCGGCAGCAGATAGAAGAAAATGAAAGGATTGCCTCTAATATACCGAAGTTCAAGAAGGAAAAGTTGGAGCTTGAGGCGCAGCTTAAAGCCGCACTTGCCCAGTTGCCCAACAAAAAAGAGATACCAAACCTGATAG
>CBDUXY010000015.1:0-23443 GCA_965371305.1 uncultured bacterium | reverse complement strand
TGCCAGCCGTTTGAACAAATTCTTACCCTTGGCATCTGAAATAGTATCCGCAGCCCTGGTATAAAAGGCGTATCCAGCAGCTTCTGTATTAAGCGCACTGGTTAGAATCTCTGCCAACTTTGACTTATCCACTTTCAGACCTCCGGTGTAATTTTTTTTATTTTTCTAGTTTTTTACTTTTCTAGTTTTTCCTGTTTATCAATAAAAATACAGGCCAACCAACACAAATAAGTTCACCCCTTTTCAATGTCTCTTTTGTGCTCCATTGCCTCGCCTCTTATCTTGTCCTCACAGGCATGGCATATTGTTGCCGGAGACACCTTGCCGCAAATAGAGCAATGATGTTCTTCTTCGGCGGCCTCTTCCTGTTTCTTTTCTTTTTCCTCTGTCATTGAAACCTCCATCTGTGATTTTGCCGTAAATTTATCCGTCCAGGCTTGTTAGACAATTATTTTTTCTTTTTTTTCTCTCTCTAAAACTTATCCTAACACCTTACTTAAAGGTTAGCACTATTACGTGTGAGTTTCAAGTTACCCAACTTATTTTTTTAAATTCAAGAACCAACAGGTAGACATAGAATTCCCTCTACAACCTCTCTTTCATATCCTTAAACGAAAACCCCTTAAGCCGAGGCTCTACTGAAAGCCCTTTGTGCTGAATAAACACCTTCATGGTGTCCCCTATGCCACCGGGCATTATAAGTTCTTTTATACCCTGGTTATGCGTTATGTTCTCAGCATCAGCGGCGCGCTCGTCGTCAGATAAATCCACGAGTTCCGTGACGACGTCGAGACCGAGCAGAAAAAGCCTCTGCGTGGTAAAACCGGTCGGCAAAAGCTCACGTTCAAGACCTGCGTTTTTCACCCCTGTAAAGTCCACGTGGCAGGTTATGTCCTGCCGACCAATATGCTCGTAAGGTGCTTCGTTAAGCGTATGGCGGCGGTGACACAGCAGAGTGCCGCGCATGCCCGCGGCAAAGAGCCTGGGGGCCGGATGGCCGTAATCAAAGGTCATTAGAAAACCGCGTTCAATCAGCTCTCCTGCCCCCCTCACCCAGGCAAGAGCCGCAAGCTGCACCTCGGCAACTTGCCCTTCTTTCAGCTCCACCCCTACATATTCGAAATACGTCGCCAGCTCTTTTGACGACGGCTCGCCTTCCATGTCTGTTAGAACTCCGCCGTTGCCATCAGAGTCAAGAGCAGTGAAAATCTCATACACGCGTCCCTGCCTCTTGACCACCCTGTGAAACGGCATGGCGTCGAGCAGTTCGTGTGAAAAGATACATCCTGAGACAGGGCGGCCGTTTTCCTTAACTACCTGACTTATCGTTTCAAAAACAGGGAAGTTAAACTCGCCTGTTTCATCTTTAATCACGGCTGCCTTGTTTTTCTCTACAAGCGCAACGTTCAGGGCCTTGAAAAAAACCGGACAGCCCTGCTTAACCGCCTTTACAACGGCGCGCGTAAGCTCCCCACGTCCTGCTCCGACCTCAACCAGGTCAAACACCTCTGGCGTGCCGAGTGTCTCCCACATCTCACGTAACTGCCTTGCAAGCATTGTAGAGAAAACATTGCTGAGGTCGAGATTGGTTATATAATCGCCGTCCCCTCCCCAAACCGTGCGCCCTGATGTGTAATAACCAAGGTCAGGATAATAAAGGGCAACATCCATAAACTCGGCAAAGGTTAAGGGGCCGCTGCTTTTTATACGGCTTTTGATTTCGTCAATTAGCAGACCCGGTGGCAGACCCGGCAACATGGAGGCAGGACGTATTGTGCCTTGATTCATTTTTTTATCTCCAAACGGATACAGACAGACGCGCTTAAGCGTCCGCCTTCTCGTCTCCCGTATACTCTACAAAGACCTCTTTTGTGGCAAAACACTCGGGACAATAATCAGGAGGCTCGTCCCCCTCAAATATAAAACCGCATTCCTTACAAATCCATTTCTTCATGTCTTCTCCTTCATGGCGCACAATTAAAAACAACCTGAGTAAGCGGCATGTGCCGGACTTACGCGCCTTTGTTATATGTTTATTCTAACCCAAACCTGATTGTTTATGCAACAATCTTAGGCGGCCTGAGGCCGTTCTAATACGCAAAAGTTTTTCTGCCAGCTCGTCCCCTGCAACATCAATTCACACTTGTATAATTACAGCACTAAGTCAGCCTGAGGCTGGTCTAATGCGCAAAAGTTTTTCTGCCAGTTCGTCCCCTGCAACATCAATTTACACTTGTATAATAACAGCACTAAATCAGCCTGAGGCTGGTCTAATGCGCAAAAAACTACATAGCGAGTCAACACCCCGCAAGCTCGCGCCGGCTCTGTTCAGTTCAATCCAGATAATCCAGCATCTCTACCAGGCTCTCCATTATAACCCCGCACCCCCAGCCCGTAAGCTCCCCCCTGCCCCTGAAACCCCAGCCTGCGCCAAGGGTCGTAATGCCTGCCCCTTTTCCCGCCTCGCAGTCAATCGTACTGTCGCCGACATAAAGAGCTTTATCAGGGCTTACTTCCAACTCCTTTAAAACAGCAAGAAGGGGCTCCGGGTGAGGCTTTTTATTTTCAAACGAATCTCCCCCAACCACCATCTGAAAGTAATGGGCAATGTCAAGGCCATCAAGTATCGGGCCGGTCAGGTAAAGCGGCTTGTTAGTGACTATGGCCATCGGTATGTTTTTTTGTTTCAAATGTTTCAGCACGTCCACCACGCCTGGATAAGGCAGTGTCTCCACAAACAGCCTCGCTTCATAAAACCCCAGGAAAATTTCTCTTGCGCGCGGAAGCACCCCTGCCACGTCCCCTATAGTTCCGTCATCCGTGAGAAGTCTTTCAAGCAACGAGTCAACGCCCCAGCCTATGCAGGACTTTATATGCTCAACACCCATAGTGGCGCAGCCGAGTTTGGATAAAGTCTTGTTTGCGGCCCATGCAATGTCTCCGCCTGAATCAACAAGCGTTCCGTCCAGGTCGAATATAACGAGTTCGATTTTCAATTCTCAACTCCAGTCATAGCTCAATTTTTTTTTGTACTCAACTCTTTCCCCGATTTCTTACTCAGGACTTTACTCCGTAACAATGATTTGATAAAATCACCCGCATGGCGGGTTTAATTCCCCGTAACGCCGTTTATTAACCGGCAACAAAGAGCTCAACAGTTAACAACTATTATTTATCATAAAACAAACAAGTCAGCAAGGAGTCGTGAAATGGCCAGAAAGGCATATGTGGCAGGTCAGTTCTACCCTGAAAACCCGCAACTGCTCAAACTCGAAGTAGAAGAATATATAAAGGCCGGGGCCGCGCAGGAGGAGAAGGCCATTGCCATGATAACCCCTCATGCGGGTTACATGTATTCAGGTCGTATTGCCGGCGGCGTTTTCGCAAAAGTCAAGATACCTGACACGGTGATTCTGATGGGACCGAACCACACGGGGGTCGGAGAGAGGATCAGCGTCAGCGTCAGGGGCGACTGGGAGATACCGACAGGAATAGTACAGGTGAACGACGAGCTTGCCGACGAACTGGTGGAGACATCAAGCCTGTTTGTGGCTGACGAGTTCGCCCACGCGCGTGAACACGCACTTGAAGTTCAACTTCCATTTATTCACTTTAAAAACCCATCGGCAACAATCGTACCCATCTGCATAAAACCTGCCGGGTACGAGACCTGCGAGAAAATGGGCAAGTACCTTGCAAAGGCCATCCGCACTTACAAGCGTGACGTACTCATAATCGTAAGCAGCGATATGAACCATTACGAGCCGGACAGCGTAACACGCGTAAAAGACAAGGCAGCCCTTGACCGCATACTTGCCCTTGACGCAAAGGGGCTTTTAGAAGTAACCGGAGAAAAAGACATCTCCATGTGTGGTGCAGTACCGGCGGCAATCGCCATTGTGGCGGCAAAAGAGCTTGGGGCGACCGGAGCCAAACAAAGCGGCTACGGCACAAGCGCTGATGCAAGCGGCGACACGGAACACGTCGTTGGATACGCCGGAGTGGTCATAAAATAAACTACCTCTAATGCCGGGCATTAAACCCGCCATGCGGGCAAACTACCTCTAAGGCGGCTACGGGGTATTAAAAAGGGAGGTTTGCTGAAAAACTCCTGACATCACCTGCCTGGCATTAAACCCGCCATGCGGGCAAACTACCTCTAAGACAGCTACGGGGTATTAAAAAAGGAACTTTGCTGAAAAACTCCTGACATCACCAGCCGGGCATTAAACCCGCCGTGCGGGCAGGAGCCGGGCTTTTTGTAATACACAGCTTGTCTGTCCATAAAATGCGTCTACCTCCTAACTTAAATATCCCGCTCCGTTCCATATTGCTCAAGCATGCAATAACGCTTATGGCGGCGTTTGTTTTCCTAGCCGCTCTAAGTGCAGGCGCGAACGCAACGCAGCTTTCAGGTGAGATAAACCCGCAGAGATTAACGCTCTGGAAGTACTCAAAAGGGGTCTCGTCGGCAAGGTTTCAGGACGGACGTCTTATAATGAAAGGCCTGTGGGACCCGGAGATCAGCGTCCCCTTGAGCCTCGACGCCGACACCAACTACATTCTCTCCCTAACCGTCAAGACCACCAACGCCTCGCCTCTCCTGAGGATTCGTTGGAAGACAGACGGCAGGACGCGGTTTTTTAGAACGATGGAAGTCCCACTCTCTCCTGACACGCAATGGCACACATACAAATTCGACCTGCGCTCCATCCAGGACCTGTCAGGCAAGCGGCTCTGGTCAGGCCATGCCTCAAAAATAACCCTTACGTTTTTTGGTTTTTCAGATACCATAGAAATCAGTGAACTCAGTATTGCTGCACCAGGCGGATTTACGGACGCTGTGAGTTCAGGTTGGCAGAGTTTTCTCACCCCTTCTGCCATAACGCCTCTTAGCATAAACCACACGCCCACGCCTTATATTTTTCAGTTGCCTTTTGTGTTCCTGCTTAACTGCCTGCTGGTATTATGCGTTCTGATTATTTCTATCTGCTGCTTTATCAGGAGATCACCTGAGGGGCGGAGAAATAAATTTTCTTTCTCCGCAAGGAGACCGGCCATAGTGCTTGCAGTAATTATCATCGTCTGGCTTGCCTTTGACCTTCGCCATATCTACGACCAGGCTTATTCGGTGCGTACCATCAAGAGTGCCTTCACCGCAAAAGCAGAGCGCGGCAAGTTCTATAACCTGAACGATTTTTACGGTTTCAGCGATTTTGTAAAACAGACGCTCCCGAAAGGTACGAAGAGCTTCAAGTTCCACCAGCCCCCCGGAAGCCCGCTTTCGCTGCAGATGAAGTACCGACTCTATCCAACAAGATCTTTGTCGCCTGATTCGCCTGTACCAAAAAAAGCGATTTATCACGTTGTCTACAAGTCCCCCGGAGTAATGGCGCCCCCCGGTGGCCTGCTTTACAGAGGAAGAAAAATAATTGCGCACGGCACGCTTGTCGGCAAATACGACGACTATTCGTTCATATTCAAAGAGACACAGACAGAGCAGGGGCAAAAGCCATGATCCTGATTATGCTTACCATACTCGCCTTCATCCTGCCAACTCTTGTCGGCTACGCCGTAGTCAGGACTATTGATAGGGAACGCCAACTACGTGGTCTTGAGATAACGGCAATTTCGTTTGCAACTGGGTCCGGGTGCCTTGCACTCTATATGTTCGTCATTGGAATTATAGGGGTAGGGTATTCGTTCCTGACACTTGCGCCTTTTTTCATTGGCGGCGGGGTTTTGCTGGTAAGGGCAATAAAAACAAACAAGGGAGAAAAGGATCCACCAACACGCAGAGTCAATCCCGGCGGCAAACAAAACGAACGAACAGGCCTTCTAAGGGTTGCGACTTACATACTGACTCTCCTGATTATCTGGAAGGTGTTTTTTGTTCTCTTTAATACGCTCTCTTACCCTACCTATTTCGACGACGCGCTTAGCACCTGGGACTTCAAGGCAAAGGTCATATATACGCTTGCAGGGCTAGGTTCCAAAGGGACAGCAGGCTTTCTTGGTGGTTCAATGCTGCATTACCCTCCGGGCACGGCTCTTTTCAAAGCATGGCTTGGGCTTTTCACAGGTATGTGGAGCGACCGGGTTGCACACCTCTACCCCTTTACTCTTTATGTTGCAATGCTCGCCTTGTTCTTCTCAAGTCTCAGAAGACACGTCTCAGGCCTTCTCTCTCTTTTGTTCTGCTACATGCTCGCAAGCGTACCGCTCCTTACACTACACGCTTCGAGCGGGTACGTCGATTTTATAGTTGGGTTTTACCTCTTATGCTCGTGCCTTATGCTTGCAAGGTGGTTCCAGACCGGCAGCGACGTTTTCCTGTATCTAACGGCCATACTCGCAGCTATTCTTGCCTTTACAAAAAACGAAGGTATGGTACTGTTTATTCCTGTAATCGTAGTAACTTTTTTGATATTCTTGCGTTTCGCACGCATTTCGAAAGAAGACAAGACAAAAAAAGCAGCGATACTCGGTATTTGCCTTGTTTTGTTTACAGCCCCGTGGTTAGCGGTAAAAATAATTTACGGCCTCGGGTTCGGGGGTATCGGGCTTGAGTTCCACCCTGAGGCGCTTTCAGCAATGTTACGTATGTTTTTCTTTGACGAAGGCAGCTTTAACGTACTGTGGGCAGCGGCAATAATGCTGCTTATAGTGAATAGAAAACACCTGACGAATAAAATCTTTTTGTCTTATTTTACGCCTGCCGTACTTTCGCTCCTGGCAATTACGGCGGTTTTTGTATTTACCTCGGGCAGCCAGTGGGTTGAACTCAAGACCACGGCCGGCAGGACGTTCCTAACGGCTGTCCCGCTCCTGCTCTTTAGCCTTGGCACACTTACGGGCCTTGCCCTTAATCATGGCGAAGGGAAAACCCACGGCGTAACTGACTTAACAATCATACTTAAAAAAATTAAGGGAAAAAAGGAATATTAAATCAATGACAGAAAAAGCAGCAACAGTAAGAACCCGCTTTGCCCCAAGTCCGACCGGATACCTGCATATAGGAGGCGCAAGGACAGCACTTTTTAACTACCTGTTTGCGCGCAGCCACGGCGGCAAATTCGTCCTTAGAATTGAGGACACGGACAAAGTGCGCTCAACGCCAGAGTCCATCCAGGCAATCTTTGACGGCATGCAGTGGCTCGGGCTTCATCACGACGAAGGGCCATTTTACCAGACAGACCGTTACGATATGTACAAGGAACACGCCCTTGGCCTACTTGAAAAAGGCCTTGCCTACCGGTGTTGGTGCAAGCCCGAAGAGCTGCAAGAAAGGCGCGAGGCGGCGTTAAAAGCAGGCCGGCCGCCGCAGTACGACAAGCGGTGCAAGGTCGTAACCGACGCCGCGGACACGGACAGCGACGCCCCCTTTGCCGTGCGTTTCTCCGTGCCAGATGGAACAACAAAATTCAGCGACTTGATAAAAGGCGACATATCGTTTAACAACACTGAGATTGAAGACCTTGTTATACTCAGGAGCGACGGCTCGCCGACCTATAACCTGTGTGTCGTACTTGACGACGCGACCATGCACATAACCCACGTCATAAGGGGCGACGACCATATAACCAACACCCCGAAGCAGATTCTCCTGTACCAGGCCCTTGGTTTTTCCGTGCCCGAATTCGCTCATCTGCCGATGATACTCGGCCCTGACGGAAAGCGACTTAGCAAGCGGCACGGGGCTGCGTCCGTGACCGCCTACCGCGACGAAGGTTACCTCTCCCACGCCCTTGTCAACTACCTCGTCCGCCTTGGCTGGAGCCACGGGGACCAGGAGATATTTTCAATGGACGAACTTGTAGAGTTTTTCACGCTTGACTCTGTCGGAAAATCCTCGGGCGCGTTAAACCCTGAGAAACTTCTCTGGCTCAACCAACACTACATAAAACAGGCGACAGACGAAGAGCTTGGCGCGATGCTTTTGCCGTTTTTTCAAAGCCGTGGAATCAACAATGCAACAAACGATACTCGCCTGCCGCTTATAGCCGGTAGTCTCCGTGACCGCGGAAAAACGCTAAAAGACATGGCCGAGGCAGCCCTGTTTTATTTTCAGGAGAAAGTCGAATACACTCCGAAGGCTCTAAAAAAATTCCTGACTCCTGACAAGGCCGAACTTTTTAATTTGTTAATTCAGAGATTAGGTGCGCTTGAGACCTTCTGCGCCGGAGACATTCAGAGTGCTTTCGAGGCCATCATGGAAGAGCGTGAGCTTGGACTCGGCAAGCTTGCCCAGCCCGTACGCGTTGCACTTACCGGAACCACCGTAAGCCCCGGCATCTTCGAGACCATAGAGGCCATGGGAAAAGACATGACGCTAACAAGGCTTCGGCAAGCAGTTGAAACCATACAAGCGCTGCCGGTAGCAGAGGAAAGCGCCCTGTAACTCTCCAAAGCAACACAAACCTATCATAGCGTTTCACTTCGTTTGTGAAATCATGGAAACCAGAGTGTTGTTAGTTTCGGCGCGGGGACGCACCGAAACATCAGAATCTTTTCCTCCTCCCCCTTGACGGGGGAGGACTGAGGTGGGGGTGAAGGGGGCAGGCACGGCCTGCCCTATTAATTCAATAGGCAAGCTCAAGACAGGCTTCGACAAAGCTCCGGTCACGGTTGCACCGACACATCAAAGGAAAAGCACAGGCGAGACGCCTGTGCTACGAATCTCTTTTGGTATAATAATCTAACCATACGGGGTCTTTCATTAAATCCTCCTTTTTAACCTTTTCTTCGAGAAGCTCTTTGTATGTGAAAAATTCCCAGTCTATTATTTCGCCGCGTTCATGTTTGTTAACTCCTTTTTCAACCCCTTTTTCTTCAAGTTCAGAATATAATATAAGTAAAAAATTGTTTCTTAGCCCAATCATTAAATCCAGGTGCGGATATATATATTCTTTTATGCTGCCCGTATAGGTAATCAGCACATTGAGAGCGTTAGGTAATTTAGATTCCTTAAAATGAGATAATTCTGTTCCTATATCACTTACGACGTTCTCATGTTCAATTGCGACCAGAATATCCTCATCCTCTGGCTTTTTTCCAGTGTCGTTGCTTTTGTATAAAACCGCGTCTATCCCATCATGCTCATATGCAAATTCGACCCCTGGAAAACAATCCGACATCGTCGGATAAATGCACGCCTCCATAAAACCGGTACGCCTCGTTGCAGAATTCCAGTGTATTTTCTTTCTATTAACCAGAAAGGCGGCCTTGAATGCCTCTTCGAAGTCATTAGGAGTTATCTTTTCGATTCTCGTTATCATCATCTCTCTCCTTTATGTGCATTTCCATGCTTTCTTTTGTTTCTAAATTAAAAATCTTATCATTCTTTATATAAAAAATACAATGGTGACCGCTTGATGTGTCAAGCGGCTTGGTCCAACACCCCAAATTCCTTGACAAATGGGCGTAAAATAAGGTAAAAGATATGTTCGAATTTTTAAATACAAAAACATACAAAGAACCCGGACTATGAAGAAGAAATTTAAAAAAATACTGATTGCCAACAGGGGCGAGATCGCAACACGCATCATACGCGCCTGTGGAGAGCTTGACATATCGACCGTTGCCATACACTCGGAAGACGACGCAACAAGCCTTTTCGTCAAAAAGGCGGACGAGGCGTATAAGGTCGGCCCAGGCCCTGTCGAGGGGTATCTGAACATATTCCAGATAGTCGAACTTGCAAAAAAGATCGGGGTTGACGCCATACACCCCGGGTACGGTTTCCTGGCTGAAAACCCGCGCTTCCCGCTGCTTTGCGAAAAACGAGGCATTACCTTTATCGGCCCCTCAAGCCAGGTCATCTCCGACATGGGAGATAAGATTACAGCCAGAGCCATGATGATAAAGGCCGGCATCCCGGTCCTGCCCGGCACTGACGGCCCTGTCAAGAGTGAGCAGGAAGCCATAGATTTTGCAAATGAAATCGGCTATCCGGTAATGGTAAAGGCATCAGGCGGAGGCGGCGGACGCGGCCTTAGAGTAGTGCACTGCCAGGATGAACTCAAGGGCGCCCTTGAATCAGCTGTAAAAGAAACAGAAGCAGCCTTTGGTTCATCCGACGTATTTATTGAAAAGTTCCTTGAAAACCCCAACCACATAGAGTTTCAGATCCTTGCCGACAACCACGGAAACGTCATACACCTTGGTGAGCGCGACTGCTCCATTCAACGGCGGCACCAGAAACTCGTAGAGATCGCCCCGTCGCTGATACTTGACGATGATTTAAGAACAAGGATGGGAGAAGCGGCAGTCACTGCCGCAAGGGCGACCAATTACACAAACGCCGGGACCGTAGAATTCCTGGTAGATAAAGACAGGAATTTTTACTTCCTTGAAATGAACACAAGAATACAGGTCGAACACCCGGTGACGGAAGAAGTCACGGGCATAGACCTGGTAAAAAAACAAATTGAAATTGCCGCAGGCAGAAAACTCGGCATCAAACAAAAAGACGTAAGAACACTTGGCTTCTCCATGGAATGCCGCATAAACGCGGAAGACCCGAAAAAAGGTTTTATCCCTAACACAGGGCGCGTTACGGCTTATTATTCTCCCGGAGGCATAGGGGTCAGGATTGACGGGGCAATATACAAAGACTACGTTATTCCTCCTTACTACGACTCACTCGTTGTAAAGCTGATAGTCACCGGAAGTACGTGGCGGGAAACGGTAAAAAGAATGCAGCGCTCCCTTGATGAGTTCTCAATACGCGGCATTAAGACGACCATACCGTTTTTGAGAAAAATAATGAGCGACAAGGACTTTAAAAAGGGCAACTTCAACACCGGCTTTATCGACTCAAAACCGGAACTTATGGATTACGAAGAGTACGGAGAGCCGACCGACATAGTGGCGGCTGCCTCCGCGGCCATAGCCGCGTACCACGGTTTCTAACACCTGCGGTGAGCAAAAACACTAATTAGCAAATATGGTTACGAAACTAAAGATATACAAATAAATATTACACCATTTGCCGTGCGCGCGTAGCACCTGCGAAGAATTAAACCCGCTATGCGGGATTTTAGAATTGTATTAAACGGAGGATATACCATGCCGTCTGATAAAAAAATAGGATCTAAAAAAATACATATAATGGACACTGTCCTTCGCGACGCACACCAGTCGCTTCTTGCTACACGCATGAGGACGTCCGACATGCTCGAGCTGACCGACATGCTCGATAAGGTCGGGTACTGGAGCCTTGAGGTCTGGGGCGGGGCGACTTATGATTCATGCCTGAGGTTCCTGAAGGAAGACCCATGGGAGCGGCTTCGCACCCTTAGAAAGGCCCTGCCTTCGACCAGATTACAGATGCTGCTTCGCGGCCAAAACCTTGTCGGGTACAGGCATTACGCCGACGACGTGGTGAAAAAATTCGTCTCACGCGCAGCGAAAAACGGCATAGACGTATTTCGTATATTCGACGCCCTGAACGACATAAGAAACCTTGAGACCGCCATAAGGGCTGCGAAAGACGCCAAGGCAACCGTTGAGGGTACGATTTGCTACACCACAAGCCCTGTTCATACTGACGAAGGCTTTGTCGAGATGGCCCTTGAGCTTGAGAAGATGGGTGCTGACGTTATATGCCTTAAAGACATGGCAGGTCTGTTAACCCCGCTTGCAGCCTCTGCGCTTGTAAGCAAGATCAGAGAGAAAACAGACCTTCCCATCCACATGCACTCGCATAACTCTGCCGGTCTTGCAGCAATGAGTTATTTAAAAGGCGTTGAAGCCGGCGCGAACATAGTGGACACTGCCATCTCTTCGCTCGCCTCCGGCTCTGCGCAACCTCCGACCGAGAGTTTTGTCGCAGCCCTTGCAGGCACTGAATACGACACAGGCCTTGACCTCTCGCGCCTTGCTGAAATATCCGAACGCGTCGCAGACATTAGAAAAAAATACAAACGCTACGAGAGCGAATTCACGGGCATTAACGTAAACACCCTTATCTCACAGGTTCCGGGCGGGATGATATCTAATCTGGCATTGCAGCTTACCGAACAGAACGCCATCGACAAGATGCCGGCAGTGCTTGAAGAAATACCGCGCGTCAGGAAAGAGATGGGGTACCCGCCGCTCGTTACGCCGTCAAGCCAGGTAGTCGGCACCCAGGCAACCATAAACGTACTGACCGGAGAACGCTACAAGGTCATTACAACCGAGACCCGCAACTACTTCAAGGGCCTGTACGGCAGGCCTCCGGGAGAGATCGACAAAAAAGCCCAGGCCCTCGCAATAGGCAAGGAGAAACCCATTAAATGCAGACCTGCGGACCTGCTTCAGCCCGAGCTTGACAGGCTTGCCAGAGAAACCGACGGCAAGGCCAAGAGCATAGAAGACGTGCTCAGCTACGCGCTTTTCCCGATAGTCTCGCTTGAGTTCTTCGAGCAGCGCGAGAGCGGCACACTTGAGCCCGAACCTCTTGAACTTATCACGGAAACCGAGGGCGCGGCAGGTCACGCCCCTCACCTTGCACCAAGCGAGTTCAACATCACGGTGCACGGCGAAACATACAGAGTGAAAGTGGCCGGCGCCGGGCATAAGTCAAACGGCAAAAGACCGTTCTTTTTAAAGATAGACAACCGCCTTGAAGAGGTAATGGTAGAGTCTCTGACAGAGATCATTCCCTCAACGGCAGGCGTTATAGAGGAAGAATCCATCCCTCAATCGGTCAGGCCGAGGCCAACGGACGAGGGCGACGTAATCACCCCTGTGCCGGGCAAAGTCACCTCAATAAAGGTCGGCGTTGGAGACAAGGTGAGTGAAGGCGACACAGTGCTCACGGTCGAGGCAATGAAGATGGAGAACGAGGTACACTCCCCCATTACGGGCGTGGTAAAGGAGATATTCGTCAAGATGGGGGACTCGGTAAATCCTGACGAAACCCTTATGAAGATTGAAAAGTAGTAATTAACCGGGATGGTTGCGCAACTGTGCGGCAGTTCTTCCAATCCCCTATTGCCGACTTTTTTGCGTAACCGGCCCTATTTATTTGTCAAGTTAGATACTCAACACCAAGCTATATAGTAACAAAAAAATATTCTAAAAAAAAATCTCGCAGCAAACCGCTGAAAATTAACCCACTAAGTGCGCTCTTTAGCCCGCCATGCGGGTCAAACAAGTAACTGCCTCGAATGCCAGAAGCCCTCTTAAAAGTAGTTTACGTAGTTTTTCCGGTTTTCTGTATAATCGGCCTTGGCAACCTGCTTGCCCGCTTCAGGACGCTTAACTTAAAGCCGATCATAGAAGTTCTGCTCTACCTCACAATCCCGGCCCTTGTAATATCCTCTCTTACGGAAAAGAAAATACATCCTGCCGAGCTTGCCATGACGGCCCTTGGGGCCTGCATTGTGGTATTCGGCACGGGACTTATAAGTTTTATCTACTTAAAACTTACGAAGAGCCGCGCCGGTAAGGGGTTCTATTTAACGACCATGTTCATGAACTCAGCCAACATGGCCTTCCCCGTAGCCCTCCTGGCCTTTGGCACGGACGGCCTGACTATAGTTGTGCTTTATTACATAACCATAAGCGTACTGGTCTATACCGTTGGCATCTACATAGCAAAAGGCAAGGACGGGGTAAGCGAAATATTCAAACTGCCGCTTCTCTACGCTGCCGTCATTGGCATCTGGCTGAACCTCGGAGATATTGCTTTGCCTCAAACCATCAAGACCACAATCGACATGCTCGGGGACGCAACAATTCCCATGATGCAGGTGTGCCTGGGCTACCAACTATACTCAACAAAGTTAACGGATTTAAAAACATCTTTTGCAGCGTCGGTGATAAGGATATTCGGCGGGCTTGCAATAGCCTACCTGTTCGTAACCGTGCTTAACCTCGACGGTGTGATACGAAATGTCATACTTTTAACCTCCGCCATGCCGGCTGCGGTAATAACTTTTATAATGAGCTACCGGTACAAGGTCGAGCCTGAACTTGTGGCCTCGACCGTAGCGCTCAGCACCATCATGAGTATCGTAACCATTCCACTTATTTTATTGTGGTTAATGTAGTCAGTAAACAAAAGGAAATCATGCAAAAAAAAGGCAGACGAATTATAATTATCGGGCTTGTCACGGCACTGCTTCTCGGATGGTTCACAGGGTGGATGTGGGGCGGCGACATGCACCAGGCACTTTCGCTTCGCTCTACCGCAACGCTTGCCGCAAAGGATTACCGGGACTTTGATTACAAACTAAGAAGTCTTCCGGACAGAGTGAGCGCCGCCCAAAAAGAGAAACTGAAAAAACTTCAAACTGAAAAAGAAATCAGCGCAACCAGATACAACGAAAAAAGCGCCTGGTACATTACCTACCGTTTAAGCGACTTCGCCGGTAAACTCTTTTTAAACCTGCTCAATTTGCTTGTTATACCTCTTGTAATAACAAGCCTTATTATGGGCATGACTGCCCTTGGCGACATACGCCACGTGGGCAGGACCGGGCTTCGAACTTTTATTTTTTACTTTTCAACGACCGCCATTTCAGTCTTGATCGGCATCGTACTTGTTCAGATTATCGCCCCCGGCACCGGTATTGAACAATCGCTCTCGGTTGCCGAGCGGGTGCAGGGCAAAGAGGCCATGGGTGTGTTCGACACGGTGCTCCGGGTTTTTGTCAACCCGGACGTACCAAACAAAGGCGCTGTGCCCAAAAACATCTTCGACGCAATGGCGCGCATGAACGTGCTCGGGGTGATTGTATTCTCCCTGCTCTTCGGTGCAGCCCTCACCACCATCGGTGAGAAGGGTAAGCCGGTCATTGCGTTTTTCGACGGGGTGAATCAGGTCATACTGAAACTCATTCACTGGGTAATGTACCTGCTGCCGGTCGGCGTGTTCGGTCTTGTTGTGGGTCGCCTTACTATAGTTGGCGGAGGCAACGCCGTGTGGACGGAGCTTGGCGCAATATCGGCCTACGCCGTGACCGTGGTTGCAGGTCTTGGCATTCACGCGTTAATAGTACTGCCGATAATACTTAGAGTTTTTACAGGGAGAAGTCCGCTTAGTTACGCAAAAGGTATGACTCAAGCTCTCTTGACCGCGTTCTCAACGGCAAGCTCCTCGGCAACACTCCCCACCACAATGGAGTGTGCCGAGAAAAACAACCTTGTCTCGGCCCGCTCCGCCTCCTTCGTACTGCCGCTCGGGGCGACCATAAACATGGACGGCACGGCCCTTTACGAGGCAGTGGCGGTTTTGTTCATTGCCCAGGTCTACGGAGTCGAGATGGGCCTTGCAACCCTCGCCATTGTCTTTCTGACCGCCACTCTTGCAGCCGTCGGGGCGGCAGGAATACCTGAGGCAGGACTTGTAACGATGGTAATAGTGCTTAACGCAACAGGGCTGCCTATTGAGGGTATTGCCATTTTACTTTCGATCGACTGGTTGCTTGACAGGTTCAGGACGACGGTTAACGTATGGGGCGACAGCGTTGGGGCAGCCGTAATAGACAGTTATGAAAGGCTTGAGTCTGTTGGCGACTAACTGCGTCTAACTCCAACTATCATTTAACTTACTTATAAGCAAAAAAAAATGTCTGATCCTTTCAAGAAGGTCAGACATTTTATATTTCTTTCAATTACTTGAAAATTTAAACAGCTTAACAATAATCAGCATAAAAAGTAAACTACCCGGCAGCAAGCTACGGTGCATCAAAATGTATAATATGTTGAAAAAAACTCGCTACAAGTTACGCGGCATTAACCCCGCCATGCGGGTAATGCGGCTTTGCCCTGCTGTTTAATCATCCTGAAAACTTATCCCGTATTGCTCTTTAAGATACTCCTGTTCCGACTCGACAATTTCTACCGGAATGCCCTTTGTCAGATAAAGGGCAATCTCGCCTTCCTTTATCCACACAACGTTACCCCGAACAGATATGGGCTCTCTCTCTCGAAAGGTGATGGTAGCGCGTACCGGGTTTACCACAACACTTGCGTCGTAGTAGATCCTGATACCGCGCTCGGAGATGTCTATAACCTTGTGGATATTCTCCCCTTCGATTATAAGCTTTGGCCTTTCGGCAGCAGGGTACCGCAATCTGAAAAATTGCCTATTCTCCTTGCCTGAGCCTACCTCGTCTACCATTCTAACACTCCAAAGTTTGTTCCCGCAAGGCAGGTCTAATCCCCTGCGAGCAACTGCGAGATATTACCATCAGAATTACTTTTTATAACCCTCTGCTTACGTCAGAGTAGCAAGGGTTTAAAATATGTCAGCACTTCACTTATAAATACCCTATCAAGAGGAATTTTGCAAGTACTTTCTGTAACAATTGTAATCCAGCGTAGAAATCACTCGACTTTAATTCGCCACGCTTGATTGCGCTCA
This sequence comes from uncultured bacterium, assembly GCA_965371305.1. Classification (GTDB taxonomy): domain Bacteria; phylum Desulfobacterota; class GWC2-55-46; order GWC2-55-46; family DRQE01; genus CBDUXY01. Next base: position 7,083 of record CBDUXY010000015.1, on the reverse strand, counting down.
ACAACTTCGCCGACGTCGAAAGCCACGACCCTTTCCTGAGCAAGCCCTTGAATCAGACCATCGGCCCTTGCTTCGGGTACGGCTATCAAAAGCCCGCCCGAGGTCTGGGGGTCAAGAAGAAGCATCTCTGTTGCCTTATCCACGGCCTCACCAAGTTCAAGACTGTCTTCAACAAACTTCATATTCGTCTCTATTGCCCTGGGCCTGCACTTTTTTTTCATTACCAGCTCCTTCACATGAGGAAAAAACTCTATCATGGAGCTTTGAAACACAAGTGAAACTCCGGAGCCTTCGGCCATCTCAAAGGCGTGTCCGAGCAGGCCGAACCCGGTTATATCGGTACACGCGTTTGCCCCGGCCCCGGTCATAAACAATCCAGCCGTCTTATTTAATTCTTTCATCGATTGAAAGGCCTCTACCGCCTGCTCGATCTTTAACTTTCCCGCCTTAAGCGCACTCGTTACGACACCTGTGCCAAGCGGTTTTGTAAGCAGTAGCCTGTCGCCAGGCCTTGCCCCGCCGTTGGTCATAATCCTTTCAGGATGGATCGTGCCTGTTACGGAGAGCCCGTATTTTATCTCCTTATCCTCAATGGAGTGGCCTCCGGCAAGTATTGCGCCGGCCTCTTTTAGTTTGTCCGCACTGCCGCGCAGGATTTCACCTAATACTTCTATGTCAAGCTCTTTTGGAAAACACACTATGTTTGTAGCAAAGATTGGTGTGCCCCCCATTGCGTAGATGTCGGAGAGAGCGTTTGCAGCGGAGATCTGCCCGAAGTCGTACGGGTCGTCAACAATTGGCGGAAAGAAGTCCAGGCTCGATACAATTGCCGTATCGCCTGAAATACGATATACCGCTGCGTCGTCGGTTGTATCGAGACCAACCAAAAGGTTTTCGTCTTTAAATTTAGGCAAGCGATGCAAGACCTGCATCAGGACCTCAGGGGCCATTTTGGCTGCTCACCCGGCGCAGCTTGCGTAGTTCGTAAGCTTTATCTTTTTCCCTGTATTCATATCAATAAGACTCCTTTCCTTACTGCTAAATATACCCGTTAATTCTGTAAAGGGCAAGGGCTGCGTACTCCCACACAACAGAGCGCATGAGAGAGAGCCTGCCTGTGGCGCCGCGTACGTCACCTGTATAATCTCCAACAGGCGCAGGCGTGCAGTCCACTCCAACTTTCCTTACAACCCTCATTATCCTGTACATGTGTGTCGGCGAAGATACCAGGAGGCAAGTCTTAAGCTTGCGCTCCTTCATAAAGGCTGCAGTGTTCACAACGTTTTCATAAGTGTTGGTGGAGAGCCTGTCTACAAAAACTTCACTCTCCGGCATTCCGAATGTAAGGGCGGTAGAATACATAATGCCGCCCTCCTGTATAGTAATCTGAGTCTTGTCGTCGGACTTTGTAGCCGTGTGTATGATTTTCTTAGTTAATCCGGATATACCGCCGCCTGTAAAAAGTATCTTAGATGAAAACCCCTCCCTGTAAAGCGTCAGACCTTTGATGAACCTGCGGCTCGACGAGGAGCTTAGCACCCCGTTTGAATAGGCCCCGCCGGTGAGCACAACCACAAGGTCAGCCTTTTTAACTTGAGGCGTAACCGTAAGGGTGCCGGCAAGTATGTTGGCAACGGGCGTATACATTATAATCAAAAAAATCACGGTAAAAACTACCGCAAACTTTCTGAATTTTTTTTTAATCTTTTTTTTTATTCCTGCCATAAAAAACCTCACTACCCGCTACTTGACACACTAACCAACGCTATGAGGTACTACCGCAGCGTCCTTTCATCACCGTTTCTAACAGTCACCCGCACTGCATCGAAGTACTCCAGCAACTCTATGCAAAGACGTCTGCCGCACCCGAGGAGGTTTTTGAACTCAGCGAGTTTAATAAATTTATTTCCGTCTGCAAAATATTTTTCAAGTTTATCCAGAGCTTCGTTCACGGCATGGCCTGACATATACGCACCGGGTTTGAGTTTAACCGCCTCACCCTGCATGGTCATATATTTCAACGTTCGTTCAATGTCGCTTTTAGAAAAGTTCAACTCCTCAAGAACTACGTTCCTTGTAACTTCAAAACCCGTGCCAAGCAGCCTTACAATGCCCTCTCTAACCTTACTGTCGGCTTCGTTTAAAGCCGGGCTGTGAGAGGCAAGGGCGTATGTTGCTCCGTGCCTTTTCACCAGGCCTTCACTTATAAGGACATCCATAACACCGGACTCGAAAAATTGCCCCACCGCCCTGTGGCTGAGGACGTCTTTAAGCAACGCGGTTGCGCGCTTTTCAAGTTCGTCTGGTTTTACACCGCTCTCACCGGGACGCTCTTTATGAAAAGAGGCGAGAGCATCGACGGCGCCCCTTTGAACTGCCTTAAAAATTTCAGCCGAAACAACCCTTTTAGCAAATATAAAATACTCACTCTGCGTCTGCTCCCTGAGTGTGTGCTCAAGTTCATCCTCACGAATATTCATGCTCAGACAAAAATCCTTTACAGTCGGGCCACTGCCGCGGCTTCGGCCACGGACGCTTGGAGGGGAAATAATAAAATCAAGTACAGAGGAAATATCACCTGACTCAAGGGCCGGGAAGTCAACATCCTGAAGCCGCAAGGTTTTTTTTGTATTCTGAACATGAACCATCAAAACACATCCCCCTGCAACCGTCCTGTTCATTGCCGCGTCCCTGAGTATGAACCTGTCACCCTTTAGCATAAGATGCGGCGTTTCAAGCTTGACCCTTGCAAATGCTTTTTGCCCGGCCCCTGCTTTTTTCATTCCAAGGAGCCGTATCAAGGCCCTTGCTTCGCTTGTCTGATGATGCAGGGTAAGAGCAGCGCCGTTTTTAAATTCATGCGGCATGCTTGAGAGAAAATCAATAACACAGTCAAAGACCCGCATGGAAGATGAGTCAATTAAAGCCTGCGACGATCCATGTCCCTGGGCATGGGCCAAGGTCATGCCCTTCCAAAGCCCTTCACTGACCAACACGTCGCCTCTTGAGACGTCGGTTGCAGAGATGCCTGAAATATTTACGGCAGCCCTTTCTCCTTTTTTAACGACCTCCACCTGTTTGTGGCGGGTCTGAATCCCTCTAACGCGTAAACGAGCGCCTCCGGGGTACAGAAACACGTCTTCAGAGCGCCTGAGTGCGCCTCCAACGACCGTTCCCGTCACAACACAACCGAAGCCCTTCATAACAAAAGAACGGTCTACCGGGAGCCTCATATATCCCTTGTCAACCGGCACCTCCGTATTCCCCTCATTAAGCCCCTCACCACCTTGCGAGCAAAGCCTTGCAAGCTCCTCCCTTACCTCTTCCACACCGGTCCCTGTAACAACAGAGGCCTCGATGATGGAGCAGTCTTTTAACAGGGTCCTTTCCGTGAGCTTACGGATTTGAGAACGCACTTCGTTTATTCTCTCAGGGCTTGCAATATCCGTTTTTGTCAGCACGAACAAACCCTTATTTACGCCAAGCAGGTTTACTATCTCAAGGTGCTCAAGTGTCTGCGGCATAACGCCGTCGTCAGCGGCGACGCAAAAGAGCACAAGCTCGATTGCGCTAACACCCGAAAGCATGGTTTTTATGAACTTCTCATGACCAGGCACGTCTATCATCGAGCAAACCCTGCCGCCGGGAAGCGTGAACTCGGCAAAACCAAGTACTATTGAAAGCCCGCGCCTTTTCTCTTCCTTAAGCCTGTCCGTGTCCGTGCCGGTAAGGGCCTTGACGAGCGATGTCTTACCGTGGTCAACATGACCGGCAGTGCCTATTAAGACAGCCCTGTCTTTTTTTTGTTGCGTCATATTCATTTTTCCCCGTGGAATAAAAAAACCTGGTTAAGGGCACCTACCCTACCTTTAAAAAGATATAATTTAAGAGGATAAAAGTCCAGCGCGATAATTAAAGATGCCGTTATATTGTATACCATATTGAAAATCACACAAGAGTCATTTCAGACTTTAAACAGCCACGGAAGACAATGCCCTTGAAACGTCCGCCATAGTGAAGTATAGTGAATAGTAGAACTTTATTTGCCCGCATGGCGGGTTTAATGACTCGCAGCCTGGCACAGGGGTTTTTCCAAATATATTTTTTTGGTGCCCCGCAGCACGGCTCTGGAGTGGTTTACCTGAATTAAAAAAAACGCCTCGAATCTGTTAAAGCCTGTACACACTATCCGGAGAACTCCGATGTATGTCGCCCAGAAAAAAATAATAGAGCGCGTGCTCCAAAGGAAGAGAAAGAAGTGGCGCACGGCCGGCGAAGTGGACATGAAAGAGATGCTCAGGAGCATCCTTAAATGGGCAAACGAATTCGTCCCTTCCAAGTCAGGCTCCATCTTGCTTGACGACCCGGTCCTTAACAGCTCCGGGGAAAAATCAGGCCGCCTTTACTTTGTCACATGTTTCGGCAAAGGCTCGAACGCACTCACCGGCACGCACATCCCGGACGACGCCGGCATAGCAGGCAAGACCTACACAACCGGCAAACCCTACATAAGCAGGAACGTAGAAAAAGACGAAAACTTTTTTAAAGACATAGACAAAAAAACCAAACAACGCACAATGGGCATAATCTGCGTACCGATTCTCATTCGCGGTGTTACGGTCGGAGTGCTTGAGCTTATAAACAGAGTTGACAGAATAAACTATGAAAAAAAAGACCTGACCCTGCTTAAGATTTTCGCCGGCTATACGTCAACCCTTATACAGAACTCGCTGGACGCAAAAAAATACGCGGAACTATCCATAAGCGACAACCTGACCGGACTCTACAACGACAGGTACTTTTACGTGCGGCTTTCAAGAGAGGTCAGGAAGAGCGTTCGAAAAGACTGTGAGATGAGCCTCGTGTTCCTTGACCTTGACAGGTTCAAGGAAGTAAACGACACACACGGGCATTTAACGGGAAGCCACTTGCTAACGGAAGTCGGCTCTATTATACGTGAGCATACCGATTCAAGTACGGTACCGGTCAGGTACGGTGGCGACGAATTCGCCATAATACTTGCGGGCAAGGACATTGCCAGTGCAAAGAAGTTCGCCGAGGAACTGAGGGAAGATATTGAGTCTCATGTATTTCTAAAAAAAGGTGTTCCACCGGAAATGAAACCACTGAATATAAAAGGCCTGATAACCGCAAGTTTTGGCGTTGCTTCACTAAAGAAAAACGTTGGCACGGAGGGCAGCGCCTCTCACCTTGGAGACACCCTTATAAAGGCCGCGGACACGGCCATGTACGCATCCAAGAACAATGGCAAAAACAGAGTGAGTACGGCCAGGGGAATGCGGAAAAACAAAAAATGAGCCGCTCCTGACTAAAGCCAAAGCCAGGAGTTTTCAAGCCACCCATCCTCCCCCACCACCACCCGTTCGGGAGAGACTTTTAAAAAAAAAAATAACAGCGCCCTTGCGCTACTTCCCCGAGTAAAACCCGGCAATAGAACTTACAACGTACTCTATCTCTTTTAACTTGAGTTCCGGATATATCGGCAGGGCAAGGCTCTCTTTTGCCGCCTGCTCTGAAACCGGGAACGAACCTTTTTTATAACCAAGGTCTTTAAAACACTTTTGCATGTGAAGAGGCACGGGATAATATATCTCAGAGCCGACGCCTTTATCCGCAAGATATTTTCTAAGGACGTCCCTTCTTTTTACTCTGACTATATACTGGTTAAATACGGATTTATTTCCCGACTCGATAAAGGGCTCGGTCACAATATCGGATAGTCCGTTTTTTTCAAAAAGTGACGCATACGTCGCTGCGTTTTTGATTCTCTTTCCCGTCCAATCGTCAAGATGTTTTAATTTTATCCTGAGCACAACGGCCTGGAGTTCATCGAGCCTCGAGTTAACCCCGACGAGCGAATGATAATAACGTCGCTCGCTTCCGTGCACCCTCAGCATGCGGATTTTCCTGTCAAGAAATTTTGAATTGGTCGTTATCATCCCGCCGTCGCCAAACCCGCCAAGGTTCTTTGTCGGGTAAAACGAAAAACACCCGGTGTCTCCCATGGAACCCGCACCTTGCCCCTTATACTCGGCCCCTATGGACTGCGCCGCGTCCTCTACGACCTTCACTCCGTATTTGCGCGATATCTTTTTAATCGCGCCCATGTCAGCGCACTGCCCGTAAAGATGCACCGGGATTACGGCCTTTACCTTGCTCCTGCCTTTGGAGAGTTTTTTAAGGGTAGTTTCATACGCAACCGGGTCTATGTTAAAAGTACGCGGGTCGATGTCCACGAATACCGGCCTTGCCCCGAGTATGGAGATAGAACCGGCAGTTGAGAAGAAAGTATAAGGTGTCGTAATGACGCTGTCGCCCGGACCAACGCCGTGCGCCATGAGCGCTACCATAAGTGCGTCCGACCCGGAGGCGACTCCAATTGCGTACTTTGCCCCGGTATAATCGGCTATCTCGCGCTCAAATTCACCGACGTTTTTACCAAGCACAAGCCACTGCGTGGCACAGACTTTTTTTATCTCTCTCAGGACTTCCTTTTCAATACCCTTATACTGAGTTTTCAGATCCAGCAGGTTTACCTTCAATCTTTTACGTCCTCCGTCGATTTTTAAACAAATAAAACGGCCGTCTGTCTGTGGGGGCCGTTCATTAAATTGCAATTTTTTAATTTTAAAAAAACCCGCTATTCGGGCTTAAACAACGTCTAATTAGAGCCTGCCTTTGTTTTCATGTCCGCAGCGCGGCGGCTACGCGCGAGTTTATCGAGTATGCCGTTTATAAACGCTCCTGAATCCTCGGCGCCGAAACGCCTGGCAAGCTCAATTGCTTCATCTATAACAACCTTGTAGGGGATGTCAGGACAAAAAACAAGCTCATACGCGGAGAGCCTCAAAATATTTCTGTCCACAAGCGTCATCCTTGAAAGTGTCCAGTTCTTTGAAAATTCAACGATCAGCCCGTCGATTTCAATTATGTTGTCCAGTGCGCCTGAAAATATTTCAGAACACTCCTCCCTTGCGGCAGCCGAAAGCTTCATACCCTTGCTTGCCACCTCCAGGGCCTCTTCACGCTCTACCTCAGTCAACTCCCCCACGCCGCCGGCCG
>CBDUXY010000014.1:0-23770 GCA_965371305.1 uncultured bacterium | reverse complement strand
ATTGACGACATAAGAGGCGACCTCCATATGCACACCACGGCGAGCGACGGGGCAGGCACTCTTGAAGAGATGGCACACGCCGCCATAGACGCCGGATATGAGTATATAGCCGTCACTGACCATTCAAAAGCCGTCGGCATTGCAAGAGGGCTTGACGAAAAGCGACTTTTATCGCATATTAAAGAAATAGATATACTGAATGAAAAACTTAAACAAGACGGCAAGCTGCTGCGTATCCTTAAAGGCTCCGAGGTAGACATAAAAGCCGACGGAACGCTTGATTACGATTCAAGCGTATTAGAGCAGCTCGACTGGGTAGTCGGGGCCGTGCACTCAGCCTTTACAATGGATAAAGAGGCCCAGACCGGGCGTATTGTGTCTGCACTTGCTACCGGGTGGGTCAATGTGCTCGCTCACCCCACAGGGCGTCTCATAGGCCTTAGAGAACCATATGAAGTAGATATGGAGAGGGTAATCGACGCTGCAGCCAAGTTCCAGGTGTTTATGGAACTTAACTCGTATCCCCAAAGGCTTGATCTGTCTTCGCAGCACTGCGCTCTTGCAAGGCAGCGTGGGGTGAAAATCGCAATCTCAACGGATTCACACTCAAGTAGCAATCTTGGCAACATGGTCTACGGAGTGCATACGGCAAGACGGGGCGGGCTTTCAAAGGTCGACGTGCTTAATACAAGACCTCTGCCGGAGTTGTTAAATCTCATTAACTTGCGAACATGCGCAAAAATTGTAAAAAATTGATATTTATCCGCATGGCGGGTTTAATGCATGGCAAATTGTGTTACGCTGATTTATGGTTCTACTGTTCCTGAACCCCAAAGTTGCAATCTATATTTGTGAACACAGATTACAGTGTGAGGTTTTTTTGAATATATCTTCTTCTGACGCCACCCCGCAGCCTGGCTCAAAGGTAGTTTACTATGAAAAAAACTATGCATCTAAAAAAGATTTTTTTAATGCTCCTTGTTTGCTGTGTATTTATAACGGCGGTATCTTGTGGAATTGGTGTGGATAAAAAACACCCTGTCGTCAAATCAGAGGACTGGGAGCGACTGCACAGGCAGGCTTACAGTCTGCAAAATAACAAAGAACATGAAAAAGCTATTTTGACGGCAAGGCTTGCCCTTGAGAGTGCAAGGAAGTCCCACGGCAATACCCACCGCTCTGTATGGTTGAGTATAAACCGGCTTGCAGCACTCTATGTTATGCAGCATAAATACGCCCAGGCGATACCGCTCTACGAAAAGTCCCTTGCAATGGTCAGAGAGGGGTTCGGCCCGGACGACCCTGAAGTCGCAATCGCCCTTGATAACCTTGGAACCGTTTATTATAAACAAAAGAACTACGTTTTGGCGGAGAAGTACTTTTTAAGTGCGCTTGAGGTTAGAGAGGTTGCGTACCAGTCTCATCACCCGCTTGTCGCCGGGTCGCTTTCAAAACTTGCCCGCGTCTATTATTATATGAAACTGTATGAAGAATCTGAAAAATATCTTAAAAAATCACTTTTCATAATTGAAGACCTTTACGGGGAGAGAAACTGGGAAGTTGCTCAGAATATTTACGACCTCGCAAGTATCTACGATAAGCAGGGAAAATACAAAGACGCTGAAAATTACTACAGACGCGCTCTTAAAATAAGGGAATGGGTTTATGAGCCCAACCATCCAAAAGTTGCCGAAACACTTGCGCGTCTTGGCAAGGTCTATTATCACAGGGGCAAATACTTCGAAGCAGAGCCGCTCTATATCAGGGCGCTTGAGATAATAGAGGCAAAATACGGTCTTGTGGACAAGCGCTTATCGCCTGTACTCATGAATCTTGCAGAGGTTTACAGGGAAATTAACCGCCCTGACAGCGCAAGGAGTCTGGAGGAGCGCGCAAGAAGGATAAGCAATAAAGAGTAACTATAAACTACCCCCGGGTCACAAGCCGCGGGGTAGTAAGCACTTCATGCGGTTAAAAAAGACCTGATATGTCAATTCAACATTTCATCGTAACCTTCCAGATATAAAAGGTTTTTTCTTTATGATACGTTTAAACGTCAGATCCTCACATCAGTCGGAGCTAATCGACATAACCAGCGACGTTTTAGAGGCTGTATAAGATGCGCTGACGTCTCAAGCGGCCTTGTGGTTATTTTCTGCCCCATGCGCAAAACAGCCGCAATTACCATTAACGAAAACGCAGCCCCCTCGGTTAAAAGAGACATGCTGCTTAAGACAGGTAAGCTCATACCAAGAGAGGACGCGCACTACCGACACGCAGAGGGAAACTCGGACTCCCATATAAAGAGTTCCTTTTTCGGATCCTCTGAAAGTGTTATACTAAAGAGCGGCAGGCTTTTGCCTGGCACGTGGCAGGGTGTATACTTCGCCGATGACGATATATGTAACCCGCCCACGCTCAGGAAACGTTTTACTTAAAATAATAGAAGGGTAGTTTTTTTAAATTTTAAAAAAAAACCTTTAAAAAAATAATTCAACAACATCAGGAGATCTACCCACCATGAGATATTTTTGTATTTTAATCGTTGCAGCGTTTTTTTTCCTTACGTCTATTTCGAGCGCCTACGCCTTTGAAAGAAAACCGGAAACCAAGGAAGAGTGCCTGAGTTTTTTCTCCATACTACAGTCAGGCTTTGCCGAGAGGGTGGAGGATGAGTTTTCAAAGTGGTACGTTAATCACGAGTGGGACTGGTTGTCGAAACAGGAAAAGGCGCACACCTTAAACAAGATGTCGCGGTGCAGGAAGCTGTTTTTCGACTCGACCCTTGTACTTGTTTTTGACGCGGATAGTGGAAAAAAACTTGCCCAGAAGGATAAAGGCAAACCAAAGCTCTATGTGAAAAAAAAGAAAAAGTAGCAGGGGGAGGGGGGAGACAAGTTACTAAAACTTTTGTATTATGAGTTGTTTTAAATATGGATATAAACAAACTTCAAGGGCACATCGACTATAATCATTTCGAGATAACTGCCTGTGCCGACAAAGCAAGGCACGCAGCCTCTATTACACTTGAAGACATGGAGAGGGCCGTTGGAAGCGCCTCTACGTTTGAGAACATAGCCGACGATTATATTAAATCAGGAAAGAAGTGGCGTCTTCAGGGCAACACAGGAAGCGCTGAGATAGAGATAATATTTGTTGCCAAACCACTGAGGTCTCCGGGGGGTATTTTAGGGTTTATTGGCAATTTTTTTAATTTATTTCATAGCGGTCTTTTTTTTCAAGAGACTGGTTCTATCAGATTCAGACACGGAATGTACCACGGCAGACCAAAAACGCACCATATAAGGATCCTTGAAATCAAAAAATTAGAGGATGTTAGATAATGTACAGGTTTAAACCATGTACGCTTTGCGGAGGTAAGGTGAAGCGCCAGAGACTAAATATGAATTATACTTACAAAGGGGGGGACTACCTTGTGCGAAACGTGCCTGTTGGAATGTGCAGGCAATGCAGTGAGACCTACATTGTCTCTCACATGAGCCGACTTGTTGAAAGGTTCCTTGAGATAAGCCATACGTCCGATTCGTCTACTTCAAAAAACATTATTACCATTCCAAATGACATAGCGGGGTTTTAGACTTGATGGAGGAGTAGGGGGAGCTACCCCATGGCCTTTTTGCTCAGCTCCGGGTCCTGGCCATCATCGTCGTCTATGACTTCGACTTTTACCTTGGCAATGCGGTTATGTTCCATGTCGACAACGGTAAAACGTCTTCCCATGGATAAGACAAACTCACCGCCGCGCGGGATGCGCTGGAGTTTGGCAAGCATAAAACCGGCAAGCGTGTTATGCTCTTTTTTCTCATCTTCTTCAAAAGGCAGGCCAACATCGGTCAGGTCCCATAAAGACGCCGAGGCGTCGATAAGCATGGTGCCGTCTTTCAGTTTCTCCACAAGCCCGCCTTTTTCAACGTCAAACTCGTCTTCTATCTCGCCCACTATCTCTTCTATTATGTCTTCAATCGTAACAAGCCCGTCAACGTCGCCTTGTTCGTCAATTACAATTGCTATGTGGGTCCTTTTTCTCTGCATCTCCCGAAGCAGCTTGCTTATTTGAATGGAGTTTGGCACAAAAAACGGAGAACGCATAAGTTCTGTTATCTCCACCTCCCGGCCTCTCTCAAGGGTCTTAAATACGTCTTTGTTAAACAGTATGCCGACAATCTGGTTTGTGTTGTCTTTATAAACAGGAAACCTGGAAAATCCTGCGTCAGCCATTGCTTTAAGAGCCTGGTCGGCAGGGGTGGAAAGCTCTATTGCGCTGAACTTGGGCTTCGGCACCATTACCTCCTCGACTGTTGTATCCGCGAACTCAAACACCCCGTTCAAAAGGGCTGCTTCTGTTTCTTCCAGAATGCCGCTTGCGCGCCCCTCTTTTATAAAATATTTTATTTCTTCTTTTGGAACAAAAAATTCGTCGGGTTTTTCCTTAACACCCAGCAGGTTCAGGACGAACATTGTGCTTGTGGTAAGGGCCTTTACGAATACGTTGGTTACGCGGGCAAGGAAGTTAAGCGGTCTTGACGAGGTGCATGCTATCCTCTCGGCGTAACGAAGGGCAAGCGACTTTGGCACAAGCTCGCCAAACACGAGGAGTGCAAAGGATAAGACAATAACAACCGTACCCACGGCAAGCGGCTCTGCTACTTTTTGTATGGAGGAGATGGGGATTGAGAGAAAAACAGGTTCAATGTATTTAGTCGCTAACACACCGCCGATAACGGCTGCAAGTGTGCCGACCACGGTAACGCCGACCTGCACGGTAGCGAAAAAACGCTCCGGGTCTGACTTCATCTTGGCGACCAGACGGGCGGATTTGCTGCCGTCGCGAGTAAGCTGCTCTATTACGCTTCTTTTTGAGGATATAATGGCTATCTCTGAAGACGAGAAAAAGCCGTTTAAAAGGATAAGTACTATAATTAGAAAGACTTCAAAAAGTAGAGTGTCTATGAGTTGCCTACCTCCTTTTATGGCTCCTTCTTTGGCTCCTTTTTACCACCACACCCAGAAGCCAACAGGCACTGTAAATACTGTCTAATTATAGCATAAAATTACCAAATTTTGCAATCAATGGTAATAATTCAAAGAAGAGAGTGCAAATATCAGCACGTAAGATGCAGCGCTGCTGCTGTCTTTTTTGTACCGGCTAATTCGTTATATGTCTTGCAGGCTTTTTCCGTATTTTCAGCAATAAGTTCGATGCCCTTTTCACTGAGGCGCTTTTTTACTTCCGGCAGCACACGCACCATGCCGTTTGCCCCGATACCGACGACAAGGACTTCAATATCTACTTCAGCGTCAAGTACTGCATTTATATCGGTTAGACAAAGCTCGTGGCCCGACCTTCGCCACCACTGCTCTATTATCACTGCGGAAGGAAGTATGATTATGTCGGCTGTATAGATTTCTCCACCGACTTCTACGCGTCCGAATTCATATGAGCCTATATTCATGATGTGTCCATTAATATATTAAAAAGAACTCCCCAAACAAAAAACTGAGAGGGGAGTGGAGTGTTAAAAATCAACAGAATAAGAGTTTATTTGTTTACAGGCCAAACACGCTCTTTCCCGGGAATATGGCGGTCTCGCCAAGGTCTTCTTCTATACGAAGGAGCTGGTTGTATTTGGCAATCCTATCGCTCCTTGAAGCCGAGCCTGTCTTGATCTGGCCTGAGTTCGTAGCGACGCTTATGTCGGCTATGGTCGTGTCTTCGCTCTCGCCTGAACGGTGGGAGATGACCGACGTATAACCGGCCCTGTGCGCCATCTCAACCGCCTGCAACGTCTCTGTGAGCGTGCCTATCTGGTTTGGCTTTATAAGAATTGCATTGGCCGTATTGCTCTTAATGCCTCTTTCAAGTCTTTCTACGTTGGTTACGAACAAGTCGTCGCCCACAAGCTGTGTCTTGTCGCCAAGTTTCTCGGTAAGGGTTTTCCAGCCTTTCCAGTCGCTTTCGTCAAGCCCGTCCTCTATGGATACGATTGGGTAGGCGCTTGCAAGCCCTGCAAGGTAATCCGTCATTTGCGTACTCGATAGTTTCCTGCCTTCGACCGTATATTTCTTGTTCTTATAAAGCTCGCTTGCCGCAACGTCAAGTGCGATAAAGGCGTCTTTTCCGGCCCTGTACCCGGCCTTTTTTATAGCCTCGATTATAAGCTCTATTGCTTCCTGGTTGGATTTCAAGTTCGGCGCAAACCCGCCTTCGTCCCCGACAGAAGTGGCAAGGCCTTTTTTATGAAGAATACCTTTTAAAGAGTGGAATATTTCTACACCCATACGTAAACTATCGGAGAAGGTCTCGGCCCCTGCCGGAACTATCATGAATTCCTGGATGTCAAGGTTGTTGTCGGCGTGTTCGCCGCCGTTTATAATGTTCATAAGGGGTACGGGCAGGGTCCTTGCCGAAGGCCCTCCAAGATAATTATAAAGCGGCATCAGGGCCGCTTCGGCAGCCGCCTTTGCTACTGCAAGGGAGACGCCGAGTATGGCATTTGCCCCTATTTTTTTCTTGTTTTTTGTGCCGTCAAGCGCCGTCATGACCCCGTCTATGTAGACCTGGTCCATGCAGTCAAGCCCTATTATCTCAGGAGCTATTTTGTCTTCTACGTTCTTAACGGCCTTTAAGACGCCTTTGCCAAGGTAGCGTTTTTTATCACCGTCGCGAAGCTCTGCGGCCTCGTATTTTCCTGTGGACGCGCCTGACGGGACAATAGCCCTGCCCATAACTCCGCCGTCTGTTAATACCTCTACCTCTACCGTGGGGTTGCCCCTTGAGTCCAGTACTTCCCTTGCAAAAACCTCTATAATTGTAGTCATTGGTTATTGTCCTTTTTTTAAAAATTATTTATTAGCTGTATTATACTTTTGAAATCCAAAAATGCAAGTAAAACAAATCTGAAACTCAACATTTCTTATTTCTCCTGAAAAAGCACCCTCCATTTTCTATAAACTTCGCTAAAAGAACTGTATTTAAAGGAAAAATCGACTTGCACAAAGCCAATTGTAGAGGTAATATGAAAGGTGGGAGTTGTTATATTTTTTCATAAGTTTATTTAAATAAAGGACGTTACTCGAACAAATGACCACCATAGCCATATTCAGCGTATTCGGCGGCATAATGCTGCTCCTGTACGGCATGAAGCTTGTGGGTAAGGGACTTCAAAAGGCCGCCGGAACGAAGCTGCGCGCGTTTTTGTTCACTGCAACGAGCAACAGGCTTCGCGCTGTTGGCGTTGGGGCTGTTACGACAGCGCTGCTCCAGAGTTCAAGCGCAACCACCATCATGCTTGTCGGGTTCGTTGGCACGGGCCTTATCGGCCTTGGCCAGACCATGGGGGTGATACTTGGAGCAGACATTGGTACAACCCTTACGGTACAAATTATTGCTTTTGACATATACGAATATGCAATTGCGCTTATAGGAATTGGCGCGTTTATAAGGTTTATCTCAAAAGGCGGCACGGTCAGGGAAGTCGGCCTTGCAATACTCGGGTTCGGTTTCGTGTTCCTGTCGCTTAAGATACTGGTCGAGACCTTTGAGCCTGCAAGCAAAGACCCGCTGCTCCAGGAATTTCTTTTAAGCCTTAGTCAGGACCCAATTGCAGCGATTATTATTGCAACGCTTGTTACGGCTATCCTGCATACGAGTGCGGCAACGCTCGGGCTTGCCATTACGGCCGCGCACACAGGCCTGCTCCCGCTTGAAGCGGCCGTTCCCATTGTACTTGGGGCTAACATTGGAACTTGCGTAAGCGCTATTATTTCAAGCATAGGCGCGCCTGTGGACGCAAAAAGGGTCGCCCTTGCCCACGTACTTTTCAAGGTGTTCGGTGTACTCATAGTCCTTCCGTTCCTCATCCCTTTCACCGACCTTGTAAGCATGACAAGCTCTGACCCGGCACGTCAGGTCGCCTACGCTCATACGTTTTTTAATGTAGGGCTCTGTCTGGTGTTTCTGCCCTTTACAGGGGCTTTTACAAGGCTTGTTATCTGGCTTATGCCGGCAAGAGAGGAGGCGCGGAAGTTCGGGGCTAAATACCTTGACCAGCGGGTGTTAACGACTCCTTCGCTTGCCCTTGGTCAAGCTACGCGTGAGGCCCTTCGCCTTGCCGATATAATTCAGGAGATGCTCACAGACGCCCTCTCCGTGTTTAAAAGAGACGACATGACGCTTCTTGAAGACCTTGAGGACCGCGATAACAACGTTGACATCCTTGACCGTGAGATAAAGTTCTACCTGACGAAACTAACACGCGAGGAACTGAGTGCCGAGCAGGCAAGGCGCGAGTACGAGATACTTGCATTTACCAACAATTTGGAAAACATCGGTGACGTGATCGATAAAAACCTGATGGAACTTGCAAGAAAAAAAATTACCAAGAACCGGTCGTTCTCGGTCCAGGGCATACGCGAGATAGAAGGTCTGCACAGAAAGATCCTGGAGAATTTTTCTGAAGCGGTTGCGACTTTTGCCGGAAGCGACTGCGACCTTGCAAGAAGACTCATAAGTCACAAAACAAAAATAGCCGAGATGGAGCAGCAAATGCGGGAGGCCCATATAGAGCGTCTTCACTCGGGCCTTCGCGAATCCATAGATACCAGCAGCATCCACCTCGACGTGCTTGCTAATTTAAAAAGGATAAACTCTATTTCCTGCTCGATTGCATACGTCGTGCTTGAGCGGGACAGGAAGGAGTAGGCGCCTGATTCTCATGACGAAACATCTCTCTCTTTTTAAGAATTGTTTTTTCTCTGAAGTCCCGGCTGCTCGCCGCAGAGCCTGTGCGGTTGTCGTCATTGTATTTTTATTCTTACTTTCCTGCCAAGCCGTAGTCGCCGCTGCTGACGTTAATAATGACAAAAATGAAATAGACGACTCACTTGTACAAGCCAAACGTCATCTTAGTAGAGGGAAAACGGATAAAGCCATAAAGACCTACGAAAAAATCCTTCTTTCTTACAGCGGTAGCTGCGAGGCATACCGGGGGCTTGTCCATACGACAAAAATCAAGGGGACTGCCGACCTTGACACGCTGCTTAAAGAGCTTCAAGACAAAAGCGATAAAAGCCCGAAAAACGATTGTCTCCTCTATGGCCTCGGGCTTGTGTTTCTCGACTCAGGTGAGCATGAAGAAAGCTTCCCGTACTTCGATGCGGCTCTAACAATAAACCCTGCAAACCTGCACGCCCGGAACGCCATGGGTTCCGCCTTTTTCGAACTCAAAAAACACTCTGAGGCAGAAGAGGCCTTCTTGAAGGTGCTTGAATACGACCCTGAATTCAGCATGTCGCTTAAGAACTTAAGACACCTTTACGAGGTTACCGAACGTTATGACAAGGCTCAGGCCGTCATGGAGAGGTCCATCGTCAGGACAGGTAACAACTCACTGAGGGCAAGGCTCAAATTCATCAAACTGCGCGAATATTACTCCTATCTGCGCGGAAACACGGGCGAGGCCCTCAAGTGGTATTTAAAGGGGCTTCCTTATATACTGCTCTATCTTATCCCGCTGCTGCTCGCATCAACGATCCTTACCGTCCTCTACTTAAAGACAAAAAACCTGGCCCTGACTGAGCAAAATAAGGGCAGGACAAGCGGACTCGATGTGTTCGTGTTGACGTCGCTGATTATTATTATATTCTCACTTGTTGGCGCAAGCGCTTTTTTCCACTTGTTGCAGCCAACGTCCGCCAGGTACAATTTCTCCTATTTATTTTTCATGTTCTTCGTAGAGATTGTCTTTGTAAGCGTTTTTGTAACTTACGTACTTAAAAAGAGGCGCGAAAGTCTTGCCGGTATCTGGGGTAGTGCGGGTGCGGGGACCATATTCAAGGGTTTTTTAAAAAACACCTTCCTTACTTATGTCGTATTGTTTTCTTTGGGATCTATGTTGCTTTTTATTTCTTTCATTTTTTCAGCCGATACGTTGCTCAAACCCCATCCTGTCTTTTCCTTTATATCGCAGGCCCCGAATATACAGACGAAATATTTCATAGCATTTTCCGCAGTCATCGTTACGCCGATAATCGAAGAGTTGATATTCAGGGGGCTCTTATACAACATAATAAAAGAACACTTAGGGCTTAAAAAGGCTCTGATATTAAGCTCAGTTATATTCGGCCTCTACCATGTACAGATTATACTGGTGCTGTACACAGTCGTCATTGGATACTTCCTGGCAAGGTCGTACGAGGATACTAAAACACTCACCACCCCGGTGCTCATGCACATGGTCATAAACGGAGTAAGCACGCTACCGCTGCTTTTCCTGACTGGCTGAGGGGAAGGGGGGGGGCACTATTTGTTGTTATTCAGCAATCTCTATTATTACTTTTAACGCGTCTCTACGGGTTGCAAAGTCAAAAGCCTCAATACCTTCTTCAAGAGGGAAACGTGCGGACACGAGCGGGGTTACGTCGATTTGATTCTCACTAAGCGCTTTGATGGCCGGGGGGAAAGGGCCGCAGCGCGAGCCTGATATTTTTATCTCGTTTATAACAAGCTCGTTAAGGTCAATTTGCCTGTTCTCGTTAACAGTCGTTTTTAAAACAATCGTACCGGTTGGCCTTACAAGCTCCATTGCTTTTGTAATTCCCGAAGCAGAGCCTGTGCAGTCAATAACAAGGTCAAAGTCCTTCTCATCCATATCTCTTAAAAGGATTGTATCTATTCCAAGGCCCCGGGCTATGGTTAACTTGTCCTCATGTTTGCCAACAAGCAGCACCTTGCAACCTGTACTGAGAAGCACCATTGCCGAGAGCAGGCCAAGCCTTCCGTCGCCAAGTACGCAGATCCTGTCGTCTGATTTTATATCGTTCTGTTCGATTATCCTGCAGGCAGCGGCAAGAGGCTCTATAAAAACCGCTTCGTCGTCCGTGACGGTGTCGGGTAATACGTGAAGGTTCCGCTCAGGTAACGTCAGGTACTCGGCGAATGCCCCGTCTTTGCCCGCGATGCCAAGGACTGTTCTGGCACGACAGTGTGTTGTAAGGCCTTGGATGCAAAGAACGCAGCTGCCGCAAGAAAGATTGATCTCGCCTGCAACGCGCGCGCCGATTAAAGACGTATCGTCGCTCTGTTCAACAATGCCTGCAAATTCATGCCCGGGCACACCCTTGAAAGCCATATATCCCTTCAGTACTTCCAAATCCGGTGCGCAGATGCCGGCCTTTATTACGCGCACCAGGGCCTGACCATGCCCCCTTTCAGGTAGTGGCCGGTCCCTTCTGTAAACGAGTTTTCTTCCGTCAAAGTACAGGCAACGCATAAGTTGTATTTAAACATTTCCGGGCTTGTGAAGTAAAGCATAATGAAAAATACACGGTTCTTTGACATCGGGGTCTTAACAAGAATTTAAAAAATACTCCGACCAAATTTTTAGCCACAACGTAGTGCTTTGCAAAGCCCGTCAATTCTGCTATAAGTATGAGTTGTTTTTCAAGCACCTTGGCGCTGCGCACGGTGGATGTCGCAACGGTTGTTTGTGAATTTTTAGATTTGTAAGCGCAGAGGCTGATTGCAAAATTCGCCCGCCGCAGGCGCTGCGTACGGCGGATGTCGCAACGGTTGTTCGTGTATTTTTAGATTTGTATGAGCAGAAGCTGATTGGGAAATTCGCCTGCCTTGTGGCGCTGCGCACGGCAGATGTCGCAACGGTTGTTAGAATTTATCAAGACTCATGAAGCAAAAAAACTTGTTGCTGAATTCGCCTGCTTGTGGTGTGAGTTGTTCACAGGAGAGAGAGATGAGATGGTCGTAAAGAAAAAAACACGGGCGGTAAAGAAACCCGCCGGTGATAATAACACATGTAAGCCGCTGATCCTGGTCTCAAACGACGACGGGGTGCGTTCGGGTGGGATAAAGGCGCTTTCAAGCGCACTGAAGCGTATTGGGGACGTATACATTGTCGCGCCTGACAGGGAGAGGAGTGCTGCAAGCCACTCGCTTACGCTTCACAGGCCTCTTCGGGTCTCAAGGCTAACGGAGAGAGAATACGCTGTCGACGGCACACCGACCGATTGTATAACCCTTGCTGTTAATAAGATATTACCAAAAAAGCCTGACATAGTTGTTTCCGGCATAAACCACGGGGGAAACCTCGGAGAAGACATAACCTACTCCGGCACCGTGTCGGCGGCCATGGAGGGTATTTTGCTCGGCATACCGTCGATTGCGTTCTCACTTGTATCCGGCAAACATGACGATTTTACAAATGCCAAAGTTTTCGCGGCAAAGCTTGTCCGCAAGGTAGTTAAAAACGGTATTCCTGAAAACACCCTGCTTAATGTTAACATACCAAACGTAAAGGTCATAAAAGGCGTACACATAACACGACAGGGTAAACGCACCTTCGGCGGTGAAATGATTATTGAGAAGCTTGATCCAAGGGGTAAAAAATACTACTGGATAGGCGGCGACATGCTTCACTGGGAGGGTGGGGAGGACTCGGACTTTGCCGCAATTGCAAAGCACTTCATTTCCATCACCCCGGTGCATCTCGACATGACAAGCTACTCGGCAATAAGCGAGCTTCAGTACTGGAAGTTCTAACTCTTAATTTATCCATGACAATTAAAAAAGACATATACGCAAGGGCCAGGAAAACCATGGTCGAGACGCAGCTCCTGCCAAGGGGCATACGCCAGAGCGAGGTCGTCGATGCAATGCTGACAGTTCCCCGGCATCTCTTTGTGCCCGAAGGCATTGCGGCTCAAGCCTATAGCGACTATCCGCTGCCCATAGGGGAGGGGCAAACCATCTCTCAACCCTACATTGTGGCCTTTATGACAGAGGCGCTGGCGCTCACCGGTACGGAAAAGGTGCTTGAGATAGGCACTGGTTCCGGCTATCAGAGCGCCGTACTCTCTCACGTTGCGGCCCGGGTCTTTTCAATTGAGACCATCGCCGTGCTTGCTACAAGGGCAAGGAGGCTTCTTGACTCGCTTCATTACTCAAACGTGATAATCAAGGTAGGCGACGGTACGCTTGGATGGGCCGACCACTCGCCTTTTGACGCAATAATAGTAACGGCAGGTGGGCCGTCCATACCGAACTCATATCTTAATCAGCTCAGCGAGGGTGGAAGGCTCATTATTCCCGTAGGCAACGAGACAGTGCAGGAAATGGTGCTTGTCACCAAAAAAAGCGGCAGGTTTACAGAGAGTAAACTCGGGGGCTGCAAGTTCGTAAAACTTGTTGGTAAACACGGATGGCAGAGCGCTGACAACATCAGGAGATAACACCCAGGGTGGGTGAATCCAGCAACATGCTTTATGGGTCTACGGAACTAAAATACACAAATAACCATTACGTCATTTGCCGTGCGCATGCACCCCAAGGTGAGTGAATTCATGTACAGGTTTTTTTTGACCGATGTGTTTTTATAATCATTAACAAGTACAGCAGTTTTTGCCTTACGCAAACATAATAAAACTCGCCACAAAAATTATTAAAAGGATTTAAAAATATGCTTAAACGAACTTATGACTGGGTACTTGGCTGGGCGCATACCAAATACGGCACACCGGCGCTTTTTCTTCTCTCCGTTGCAGAATCAAGTTTTTTCCCTATACCTCCTGACGTGCTGCTTATGGCGCTTTCCGTCTCGCGCCCTAAAAAATCGTTATATTACGCACTCATCACAACGATTGGTTCTGTAATAGGCGGGGTGATAGGCTATATTATCGGGCTCTACTTGATGGAGGCCATTGGAAATAGTATTATAGAACTTTACGGTCTTACAGAGAAGTTTGCGCACATTCAGGAGATTTACAGGGACTACGACGCCTGGGCCGTGGGGGTAGCAGGGTTCACGCCGATTCCATACAAGGTGTTTACCATAAGCGCGGGCGTATTTAAGATAAACTTCCTTATCTTTATAGTGGCCTCCGCCATAAGCCGGGGCGCCAGGTTCTTTATCGTCGGATGGCTCGTATACCGTTATGGTCAAAGCATAAAGGGCTTTATAGAAAAATACTTCAACATCCTGAGTCTTGCATTTATAGTCCTGCTCATACTTGGTTTTGCAGCTATTAAATTCATTGGGCATTAAAGTGAGAACGGATAAACCGGCAAAATCTTTTTTTTCAGAGGTAGTCGTGCAACAACGGGTAGCTTGATATAGTGAGGGGGCATGGCAATTTATGATAAAGATCAAACCCGCCGTGCGGGCCGACAAGCGGGTAAAACTAATCGGCGTTATAGGGAGTGGTGAGCCGGACAGCAAGCTTGAGGGTTTGTCGCAAAGGGTAGGGGAGTTGATTGCCGGGAAGGGGTACGGCTTGATCAACGGCGGACTTTGCGGGGTGATGCAGGGTTCTGCAAAAGGGGCTAAGGCGGCAGGCGGCATTACTGTCGGACTCCTGCCGGGGCTTAACGTAAACCTGGCAAACCCGTATATAGATATTATAATTCCAACGGGCATGGGGGAGATGCGAAATGCCCTTATAGTGAGGGCCGCCGCTGTGCTTATTGCAATTGGCGGCGGGTACGGTACGCTTAGCGAAATTGCCCTTGCGCACAAAGCGGGTAAACCGGTCATCGGGCTTCAGACGTGGGACGTAACAGATAAGACCATTCAGGCGCAGTCGCCTGAGCAGGCAGTAGACGAAGCCGTTAAATGTTTAGCGAAACATAGCGCAAATTAGTATCGCAGGCCACGGCAATGAGAAAACCACTTTTTAATTATAGACTATTATTTTTTATACCAATACTACTGCTTTTTACTTATGGCTGTGCTGTGCGCCCGCACTCGGTTAAAACCCGGCGCGGTGTTTATTATATGAAGGGGCAGCGCGGCGTTTACCATACGGTAAAAAAGAGCGAGACCTTCTGGAGGATATGTAAGACCTACGGTGTGCCGATGCAAGACGTTGCCGAGGCAAACAACATAAGAAACGTTGCAAAAATAAGAATTGGACAAAGGCTTTTTATTCCGGGTCGAACGCGCCTTAGAAAGGTTATCCCTTACGTACCTGTAAAGGGGGAAAAGATAAAAAAGGTTGTCGTCAGGAAGGGTAGGTTTGCCTGGCCAATCAGAGGGAAAATACTGTCGAAGTACGGCCCCAGAGGCGGCTCCATGCACAACGGCCTCGATATAAAGGCAAATAAAGGCAAACCCGTCAAGGCCTCTGATTCTGGCATGGTCGTTTACTCGGGCAACGGCATGAGGGGTTACGGCAATGTAATAATCATCGAGCATAAAGAAGACTTTTTTACCGTCTATGCCCATAACAAAAAAAATCATATTAAAAAAGGCAGGAGAGTTGAGAAAGGCCAGGTGATTGCCGAGATTGGTGACACGGGAAATGCCACAACACCTCATCTGCATTTTGAAGTCAGGCAGGGAAAAAAATCAAGGAACCCGCTTTTTTTCTTGCCTTAATGTAAATATTATATTAATATTGTTAACAATACACGAATGTTTCGTAAACTACAGGGTCGGTTAAAGGTATCTTATGACAAGTTCACTTCTGAAATCACGTCCACACAAACGCAAACTGACCTCGTCAAAAAAACCTTATGCCAATAAATCAGGAGAATCCGCTCAGGAGATAATCCCCCAGAGCGACTCAATCAAGCTCTACTTCGAAAGAATCAGAAAATATGCCCTGCTCACGCCTTCACTTGAGAAGTCCCTTGCTCTGCTCATAGAAAAAGGCGACCAAGAAGCCAGGAAACGCATGATAGTAAGCAACCTGCGCCTTGTCGTAAGCATCGCCAAGCATTACAAGAACAGGGGATTACCCCTGCTCGACCTTATAGAAGAGGGCAATATCGGGCTTATAAAAGCAGTTGAGAAGTTCAAGGGTACAAGGGGGTGCAAGTTTTCAACCTACGCAACTTACTGGATAAGGCAATCAGTAGAAAGGGCGATTATAAACCAGTCAGGCGTAATCCGGCTGCCGGTCCACGTCAATTACAATGTGTCCAAAATGAACAGGGTTATTACCGAGTTCAAACAGACCTTTAACAGAAAGCCTACTGACCTGGAGCTTGCCCGCAGGATGGGGGTTAAACCTAAACAATTAAAAAAATTCTCAACCATAGACCGTCGCACCTATTCCATTGACGCAACCATCAGAGAAGACACTAAAGAGACCCTTCTCGACCGTCTTGAGGATACAAACTCACTAGGGCCTGTGCAAACCCTGAGTGAACACAACAGGACCACAGAGATTAAGGAGTGCCTTAAGGAGCTCAATGCAAACGAACGCAGCATAATCGAGCTTCGCTTCGGGCTTGAGTGCGAGCCCCAAACCCTTGAAAGAATCGGTAAAAAATTTGGCGTAACCAGAGAGAGAATTCGCCAGATAGAGATCCGCGCCCTTACCAAACTAAGACACCATATGAAGGAAAAGCAAATTACCTCGCTTGAATTCATATAAATAAATTGCACATAGATGTTTTTTTTGATAATATTACTGCTCTTGTGGTTTAATTAGTTTTAAACAATAGGGGTGGTAAGGATGGGCCCGTGGGGGGGGTGAGGGGAAGGCCGGGGGCCGAGACGTTTACGACGTTCTCAAAAGACGTTGCCATGACATGGTATATATAAACGCTTAATCAGTAGTTTTCAACTACACCTCCTTTATTAAACCAATAAAACCTTGTTCTCAATAAAATTAGTAGATAAAAGCAGTTAGTAATGTCGTTTGTCTGTAGAAGCGAGTTATTATATACACTTACTCGGTTCTCAAGCGATATTACCTCACAGTGCTAATTACAAACACCCGAAAGGAGTCTAAAAAAGATGGTTCAAAAGCTTAAAGAAGCAATCAGAGACGTCCCTGACTTTCCAAAAAAAGGCATACTTTTCAAGGATATAACTACGCTTTGCCAGGATCCCCTGTCGTTTCAAAGGATGGTTGATCTGCTCGGACACCGGTATCTGGAAAAAAAGATTGACCTGATTGTCGGTATTGAGGCAAGAGGTTTTATCGTTGGAGCAGCCCTTGCCTACAAGCTTGGCGTTGGCGTCGTGCTCGTGAGGAAACCAGGCAAACTGCCCTACAAGACCCACAAGGCCACGTACACGCTTGAGTACGGAGAGGACACACTTGAAATACACCAGGACGCCATTAAAAAAGGTCAACGCGTGCTTATAGCGGACGACCTGCTTGCAACCGGCGGTACGGCTGAAGCGGTCGTAAAACTGGTTGAGAAGCTTGGCGGTGAAATAGTGGAGTGTACCTTCATAGTTGAACTTGACGAGTTAAAAGGCGCGGATAAATTAAAGCCGCACAGCGTGTTTTCGCTTGTCAATTACTAAAGATTTTTCAGATTTTATCTGTAAAAATTAACGGTTCATATGAAACAAAGCCAGTGTATCTGCTATTTTTTGTATTAACCAGCCCTGGCTGAATAAATAGTTGACATGTCCGCTTATAAGAGGGTAATATTGTCAACTTCTCGCGTAACCTATTGCCCCCGTAGCTCAGTAGGATAGAGCAACGGATTCCTAATCCGTGTGTCGGACGTTCTAATCGTCTCGGGGGCGCCATTTTTTTTCAGTTTTACTTCAGAGATTACATTAAAATCAAAACAAAGGCTGAAAAAGTGTATATTTTTTCGGCCTTTTTTATTTTGATTGGAATTTGACAATACTGGTGTTTAGTGGTACAGTTCTATTTGTTACAAAAAACTCAAACTTACAGAATATTCACCCAAATTACATACATGTTTATCCCGATAAAAACTTAAGCCGAGCGAGGTAAGGTAATGAATAAAGTGAATCCAGGATCAGGCAAACTCAGAGTTATTTTTCTTTTCACTGTTATTTTGTTAGTATTAATCCCTTTAACCTCGGCATGCGGAAAAGACAGTCCGAAAACCAACGCAAATAAAACAGACAAACCGATAGTTTCTATCGAGTTAACGCAGGTGGAGCAGGCCCTTGCTAATGACAGTATAGTAGTGCTTGCCCATGCAAACATAAGCGCTCTGGCAAAATTAGAAGATCGTTTTTTGGGCACCGGCGATGAAAACCCGCTTAAGTCAATTGAAGAAAAAAAAGGTTTTATAACTGAGTTAGAAAAGATTGGACTTGACCTCAGAACCGACATCTCAGACGCACTCTTCTCCCTTCACATAGATGACAAGGAAAAGGCAAATAAAGCTGCAGTGCTTCTTGGTAATTTTTCAACAGCAAAAATCATTAAATACCTGGAAGACTCTCACGGCGCAACCAAATGGAAGTCAGGAAACGGGGACGTCTACGAGTTTGATATTGAAGACAGCGATACATGCAAAAAAGAACACAAGGTCGTCCATATAAGCGACAGTCTTATTTTGGCTGGTGAAGAAAGGGAGTTTGTCGGGACCGTGCTTGGATGGCTTAAGAGTACTGGAAAAGGTGTTAATTCAACCGATAAACTAAATAAGTGGACTACTTACAGGGGAGGGAAACTCCTCTCAGTGGCTGTTTTTGCACCTGACAAGGCCCATAACACAAGCTCGGGCATGGGAGCCATGATGCTTAGTGGGGCGTCCAAAAAGCTTGAAGCCGTTCAGTCGATGTATGTTGGCGCAAGCGTAAGCCCGCTTGGCGACGGCATTGTATTGGAACTTCTTTTAAATTCAAACGATAAAGAGTGGATAACAACAAGTGCAACAAAATGGCAGGAAAAGGTTGCTAAAAACAGGGTAAAGGTAGTCGAAAAAGTCAAGACAGCTGCCCCTCTGTATGACGCTTTGAAAATAACGCCTGAGAGCGAACACTTAAAGCTAAATATTACACTTGACGAGAAGGCAAAAGATACCATCGGTGATATTGCAAAAGAATTAGTATCAGGCATGTTTGGCGGCGGTGGTCGCAGGGTGGCAGGAGCTGCACCTGATGATCAATTAGACGATAATCCAAAAATGTTCCTTGCTAATTATTCCACCAAAGACTTTAAGGCCTATGATATGGATCTGTATGGAAGTACAAAGTCTGTATGGACTGACGGACCTTTTGGCATAACACTTGAAAAGTTAGGGCTTGATGATAAAAATCAAATTGAAATAGAGTTTTCAGCTACCGGTCAAAGTATCGAAAACTTTGGAAAAACCCCCGGAGCAACAATTACAGTAAGCACTGTAACTTCAAGAAACGGCGCTGAGCTCATGCGCCTTGATTCATGCGGTAAAGATAAAAGTCAGGACCCTGTTCGTTTTGTAAGCGTAGAGGATCAAACCTACAAGGATGGTAAAAGCATCACATACCAGAATCTCAGGGCAACAAAAAAAGTAGGACTTGTAAAAGGAGCCTCTCTTGTCGATATAAAAGAGATAAAAGGAAAGATATCATTAAGGCTGCCGATAAAGACCGAGTCCGTTATAATCCCGGCTCCTGTTTCTAACCACGCAGTTAACAAATACGGTGCAAGGGTGTTTATAAAAATGGCGGAAAAAGGTAAGATATCGTTTGAACAAAGTGGGGATGTGGACGCCATACTCGCTGTGCGCGCACTGAATAAAGACAAAAAATATTTATACGGCGTAGGAAGTTTCTCATCAAGTGGCTTTTTCAGTTCCGGTACAAAGAACATTGTAAGGTCATACAGGGGGGATACTAAATTTGTTGAGATAGTTTTTGCAAAAAAACTTGAAGACATATCGTATGATTTTGTATTAAATGATTTGATGCCTGATTTTAGCGAGAAGGACTGGGTCAAGAATCTACCGGATCCGGAACCCGGCAGCAAAGAGGCGTTTAATAAAGAATTTTCAACCGTGAAAACCACACTTGTAGAAAAACACAGCTCCTGGGAAGACCTGCCATTAGCTACTTCTGTAAAAGGCCCGATAAACCTTCTTCTGAAGGAGGTGAGGACTGGATACATGGTATTTGGTAAGAACAACTTTTCCAGTGAGTTTGAGATACAGGGACCTGTTGTTCCTGCCTTGACTGATAATCTATCAGGTGTAGAAGTTCTGGTTAACAAGATTGAGTACACCGATGGCACTAAAAATGAGCTTAACAGTAGTCTCTTTTTTAGTCTTGGGGAAAATACGCGTGATTCGTATGTAAACGGTGGGGTCGTTAAGAATAAAGATTTGAAATACATAGTTGGCAACTCTAAATTGGAGCTCAATTTGGCGGAACTTGACAAATACTCAAAAAAAGATTTGCAATTAATTGTGGGTACACTAGCACTAAGGTTGCCGAAAAAGTTTCAGACAGCGCGTTTTGATGCGTTATCACTTGGAAAAAACTCAGAAGCAGGACCTTTCGTTGCAATAGTCAGTTCACTCTCAAAAGGGAAACTTTCCATAAATGGCACAGGACCGGTGGAAAAAATAGTCAGAATTCAAGTCCTGAATAAAAATGGAGATTCAATTGGGCGTGCAGAATCAATTATCAGTAATGATAACATATGGACGACTTCGGTTGAGTTTCAAGGCACACCCGTGAATGTTGAAATAACATACGCCACAAAGCAGGATCTTATAAAATATCCGTACACGCTAAAGCTTGCTAAAAAAGAATCAGAATAAAACATACACTCCGGGGTTTACTTTTACTCTGAAAGTTATATAGTAAATAGAGGTTGTCAAAACATTATGCAACTTCTTAAAGTCTAATGAAGGAGTGTGAATAAAAAAATGTCTGTAGAAGCTTACGTGTTTATAGAGTGCGACCACGGCCAGGCCCTGGTCATAGTGGAAGAGATTGAGAAGATAGGCGGGGTGAGGCACGCTCACGCTGTCACAGGCCCTTACGACGTGATCGCTTTTGTAGAGGCAGCAAACTTCAAGATACTTGGTGAAGTGCTTATGAAAAAGATCCAGGCCCTGGATAACGTAAAAAGAACCCTTACAAACGTTATTGTTGACTGAGAATAACTACGTACTTATGACAAGGCCATATAGTTAGCTTTAAATCACATGGTTTTCCTGTAATTATCCGAATTGTTTACTGTTTTTCCTTGCCTTATGCTCATCCCCCTTATTCCTATCTTTGTCGCATAATATATATTATGTCAAATTGAATGTTTTCAAGATATGGTCTATATAAGTTGAGAATGAAGCTCAACACTTCGCCTCTCCCTATCTCCCTAACCTCTTGGATGGCCTTTTTTATGGAGTTGCTTCAGGAGTTCCCGGTTCAGGTGTGTGTAGATCTGAGTGGTTGTGATGTCGCTGTGCCCGAGTAGTTCTTGAACCGCCCTTAAGTCAGCACCGCGCTCAAGCAGGTGGGTTGCAAAGGAATGCCTTAGAATATGAGGTTTCACCCTGCCTTTGTCTATACCGGCAATCATTGCGTATTTCTTTATAGAGACCCAGAAGTTTTGCCTTGTCATAGACTTTGCGCGATTAGTCACAAAGAGACTTACGCACTCCTTACCCCTTAAAATCCCTGGCCTGCCCACGTCAAGATAGTTCTTAAGCCACTTCATTGCAACCGCGCCGAGCGGAATCAGACGCTCCTTTTCTCCTTTACCAAGTACAGTAACTATGCCTGACTGGAGATTAAGGTTATTCAGCCTGACCCCGATAAGCTCACTTACCCTCATGCCGGTTGCGTAGAGGGTCTCGAGCATTGCCTTATCCCTAAGGCCGTTTAAGGTCCTGTGGTCCGGGGCATTAAGCAGCCTGTCCACCTCGTCTATGTTTAAATGTTCCGGAAGATGACGGCCTATGCGCGGCATGTCTATGTGTTTGCACGGTGAGGCCTCTATCACCTCGAGCACCATTAAATACCTGTAGAACCTTCTTATGGCGACAAGGGCCCTTGCGCTTGATCTTGATGAAATGCCTTTTTTATGGAGAAAAGCGAGGTAAGCGGAGATATGCTCGGGAGCTGCTTTTTCGATTGCCACCCCTCCCCCCTTACTTTTAGCCTCTTTACTGTTCAACAGAAAAGAATAAAAAAAATCAAGGTCCCGGGCATAGGCCTTAACCGTATTAGCACTGAGCCCCCTCTCCACCACAAGAGAGTCAAGATAATCAGTAATCAAAAGACTTTTTACCATAAACACACTCACACCGACCTCTACACGGAAAGCTCTCTCAAAAGACTCTCTTTAATAGCGCTGAGTTTCTCACTGTCGTTTATCTTGCCGAAAATATCCCTTATATAGAATATATCCGACGCAGTCCCGCCTTTTGTGGATATTTTTGCTATCTGTATAACAACACCAAGGTTTGTCAAAGCAGAGCTTATCTTATATAAAAGCCCGATCTTATCCTCTGAAAGTATGTCAAGCACCGTATAAATATCAGAGATATTATTGTCAAGAAGCACGCTTGTCGTAACGCCCGGTTTCTGTTTAGAGTCAAGAATCGAAGGTTTTACCCTGCTCATCAAATCTTCAATTCTCCTCTTCCCTGTAAGCACGTCCGAGAGGTCTTTATTAATCTGCTTAAGCTTTGATTTTGCCTTTACAAGACCGCCGTAGGCGTTAGTAACCTCCAGCACGTCCAGGGCAATGCCGTTTTTAAGCGTAGTTACATGGGCGCCAAGGATATTTATGGAATTGGCGGCCATAACCCCTGTTATAATGGAAAACAGCCCGTGTACGTCAAGCGTGCATATTATAAGCTCGGTATACTCGCGTTCGGGAAACTGCACCACTTCAAGGGTTGAGGGGGTTTTAACGAGCGATTCTATTGCCATGAGGTGCCTTGCAATGTCTTCCGGCGTATTCATCAGTATGTACCTGCGCTGAAGCACCTTAAAGTGATTGTCAACGCGCTCGCTTATGTGCTCGGCAATAGAAGTGTCCGGGAGTTCGTTTTCTCCGGTTAGAATTTGTTTTACCTGCTGCCGGGTTCGGTCTATCTTTTCATTTGCGTCGGGAAGCTCGAACTCACCTCTTTCAAACACGGTAAGGGAGGCAAAGTAAAGCTCCTGAAAAAGCGCACTCTTCCACTGGGTCCACACATCCGGGCCTACCGCCCGTGTGTCGGCAAAGGTAAGTAAAAACAAGTATTTAAGTCTCTCGACACTACCGACTTTCTTTGAGAAATCGATGATAAGTTTTGCGTCATGCAGGTCCCTGTACTGTGCCGTATTGGGCAGCATCAGGTGGTATCTTATTAAAAAAACAACAAGCCTTGTTTCATCCTCGTCCATGCCGATGCGCCTGCATATTTCAGGCGCCATAGCGGCGCCTTTCTCGGCGTGCCCCTTACCGTCACCCTTTCCCACGTCGTGCAGCAGGGTTGCCAGCATAAGAGCGCTCTTGTCCTCAATCTGTTCAAAAAGCTCTGCATGAAGGGGGTAGTCCTTTTTATACTGATCATTAGAGAGCCTTTTCATCTCCCTTACGGTAAAAATAGAGTGTGTCCCTACCGTGTAAATATGGTAAAGGTCGTGCTGAACCTTGCAGGTAATACGGCTGAACTCAGGGATATAAAGCTCAAGAAAGGCAAGGCTCTGCATCCGGGTCAGGGCCCTGTGAACTCCGGGGCCGGAGAGAATCCTCCGAAACGTCTCCCCAACCTCTCTTGACTCCCTGAACTCGTCGTTAATTCTGAATAGATTTTCAAGGATTTTATCCTTTGTAAGTCTGCCGATCTCCGCATCGTAGGTCAGGCAGTGCTCAAAAACCTTCATCATTGCTTCCGGATGAGTTGCAAACGACTCTCTGTCCTTTAAAACAACGTGACCGTCTTTAAGGTCAAAAAGCTCGTCGATTTTCTTAACCCCCTTGTCTTTGGATAACCCGCCGCTTCTGGTGTGCAAATAACGGGACATGGTAAGGGTTGTCATTGATTTTATATTGGCCGCGTGGCGGTAATATCGCTGCATGAAATCCT
>CBDUXY010000013.1:0-24930 GCA_965371305.1 uncultured bacterium | reverse complement strand
GCAAGGTAGAGAGCGAAGATTTAATGCGCTACGGGCTGATACCTGAATTCATGGGCCGCCTGCCGGTAACCGCAGTGCTTGAGGAGCTTGACGAGGAAAGCCTGGTACGCATCCTGACCGAGCCGAGAAACGCCCTTGTAAAGCAGTATGACCAGCTCTTTGAATTCGAGAATGTGAAACTTACGTTTACCGACGGAGCACTCTCGGCCCTTGCAAAAGAGGCCATGAAGAGAAAGACGGGGGCAAGGGGGCTTCGCTCCATAATAGAGACCATGCTGCTTGATACCATGTACGAGCTGCCTTCACAGTCGGGTGTTAAGGAGTGTATTGTGAACGAGGACGTGATACTGCTCAAGGCAAGTCCTATTATGATATACGAACAAAGTGAAGGCGAAAACGACGAAGTGGAAACGGCCTGAAGCCGCCAGAAACAGCCAGAGAACATTTAGAGCGCCGGCTTGAATGCGCCGGTTCATTATATTACGCGTCTTTTATGTAAAAGGCGCGTTTCCAGGAGGATTAAAAAGTGTCAACTCATATAACAACCGTACCCCTTATACCGCTGCGCGATATTATTATATTCCCGCATATGGTGGTGCCGCTTTTTGTCGGCAGGGAGAAGTCCATAAAGGCCCTTGACCATGCCATGGCAAACGATAAGAGCATATTGCTTGTCGCACAGAAGGTTGCTAAAACAGACAAGCCCGGGCCGGAGGATATATACGAAATAGGTACCCTTGGTACGATACTGCAACTCCTTAAATTGCCGGACGGAACCGTAAAGGTGTTAGTCGAGGGCAAGAAGCGGGCAAGGATAAAGGACTATAAGGAAGTTAAATCGCTCTTCATAGCTAACATCGAGGAGCTTACCGATGTTCATGAGGAAAACGCAGAGACAGAGGCCTTGATGCGCTCGGCGCACAAGTCTTTTAAGGCCTACGTGAAACTCAATAAGCGTGTGCCGCCTGAGATGATAATGAGCTCGGCTTCCATAGAAGAGCCAGGTCGTCTTGCCGACACCATAGCTTCACAGCTTACGGTAAAGCTTGAAGAAAGGCAAAGGCTGCTTGAGATAGAAAGCCCGACCGACCGTCTTGAAAAACTCTACGCTATTGTCGAGGGCGAGATAGAGATACTTGAGATCGAACAGAGGCTCCGTCAGAGAGTTAAAAAGCAGATGGAGAAGACCCAGAAGGAGTATTACCTCTCAGAGCAGATGAAGGCTATCCAGAAGGAGCTTGGAGAAAAGGACGAGTTTAAAAACGACTTAAACGAACTGGCGGAAAAGCTCAAGACAAAGAAAATGACAAAAGAGGCCTTGAAAAAGGCCCGGGCCGAGCTCAGGAAGCTAAAGCTCATGTCCCCCATGTCTGCTGAAGCTACCGTCGTGAGGAATTACCTGGACTGGATCATAAGCCTGCCCTGGGATAAAATGTCAGAAGAACAAAAGGACCTTGTAGAGGCCGAGCGCGTGCTTGACGAGGACCATTACGGGCTTAAAACGGTCAAGGAAAGGATACTTGAGTACCTGGCTGTCAGGGGGCTTGTGGAGGAGATGAAGGGGCCGATACTGTGTCTCGTAGGCCCTCCGGGAGTCGGCAAGACTTCCCTTGCCAAGTCGGTTGCAAGGGCAACAGGCAGGGACTTCGTTCGGGTCTCGCTTGGCGGAGTCAAGGATGAGGCAGAGATAAGAGGCCACCGCCGCACCTATATCGGCTCAATGCCGGGTAAGGTGATCCAGTCAATGAAAAAGGCGGGATCCGGTAATCCCCTGATATTGTTTGATGAAGTGGATAAGATGAGCAGCGACCTGCGCGGCGACCCGTCCTCGGCATTGCTTGAAGTACTTGACCCCGAGCAGAACCATACGTTTAACGACCACTACCTTGACTGTGATTACGACCTTTCAAAGGTAATGTTTATAACTACTGCAAACTCCATGCAGGGCATACCGTATCCGCTTCTCGACAGGATGGAGATCATACGTATTGCCGGATATACCGAGATCGAGAAGCTCCATATTGCAACGAACTTTTTATTGCCAAAGCAATTAAAGCTAAACGGCTTGATCGATAAAAACGTGACTTTTGTCCGCTCTGCCCTGTTAACTATAATAAGGCGCTTTACCAGAGAGGCCGGAGTTAGAAATCTTGAACGGCGTATAGCCAGTGTCCTTAGAAAGATTGCCAGGGAAGTTGTCGATAAAAAAGACAAGAAATTTGTCTTGAGAGTAAGCTCAAGGGCGGTCATGAAGTACCTTGGCGTCCCGCCCTACCGTTATGGAAGGAAGGATGAAAAGGACGAGGTCGGTACAAGCACGGGACTTGCCTGGACAGAGGCCGGAGGAGAGCTGCTTCCAACCGAAGTCGCACTTATGCCGGGCAAGGGTAAGCTTATTATTACGGGTAAACTTGGTGACGTGATGCAGGAGTCTGCCCAGGCAGCCCTTAGTTACATCAGGAGCCGCGCCGACATACTCGGACTTAAAAAGGACTTTTATCAGAACCTCGACATACATATTCACGCCCCTGAAGGCGCGATACCAAAGGACGGACCGAGCGCAGGTATCACCATGGCAACGGCCATAGCTTCGGCACTCTTAAACATACCGGTTCGGAAAGACGTCGCAATGACTGGCGAGATAACGCTTCGGGGCAAAGTACTTCCCATTGGCGGACTGAAGGAGAAAATAATCGCGGCCCACAGGGGGGATATCGAGACCGTTATAATCCCCGAGGAAAACGAAAAAGACCTGAAAGATATACCAAAGTCGATACTAAAAAAGGTCAAGATAGTTTGTGTCGAGCACATGGACCAGGTGCTTACCACGGCCTTGAAGATAGAGAAAAAGCACGTCTTGTTTAAAGACAGGAAAGACGATTTTGTAGACACAATGGCAAGAGAGAAGCCAGGTGATGACGCTTCTGTTGAGGACGCCACTATCAGGCACTGAAACGGCGCTGAGTAGTGTCTCCTTCATGCATGAAAATTCTTGACACAGACGTGTAAAATTGGTACACAACTGTGTACCCTGTTGTTGGAAACCACGGCAATACAAAGCCGTAGTTAGCGCAAAAGTGAGACAATGAAAGTAGCCCTCGGTACGGGCGGATAGCTCAGTTGGTAGAGCGCAGCCCTTACAAGGCTGATGTCACAGGTTCGAACCCTGTTCCGCCCACCATTTTTGGGATACAGGGTTAAAATCTTTCTGTTTGATGAAGTTAATAATAAGCGTTTTTTTTGATAAAGTTTTTACAATGGAGCCGTAGTTAAGTTGGCTATAACGCCGGCCTGTCACGCCGGAGGGCGCGGGTTCGAGTCCCGTCGGCTCCGCCATTTTAAAAAGCAAAAACCCTGATCACGAAAGTGGTCGGGGTTTTTTGTGTTTTGTATCAATCGAAAGGTACGGCAGGCGTATATGTCGCTGGTGTTATATTTTTTTAAGGCTATCAATAATGTCGTTCATCTCCTGATGTAGATCTGTTTTGTACGACCGCGGCCATACCACATAATAGATCTGTATAACATCATTACCGCTAATGAACAGGGCATTCTCTCTGTATGTATTACTATAACTTGCAAACATATACCCGTACCTGTGCACTTCTAAACCACCGATGTCTTCTGTTTTGTTTACGAGAAGAGGCCTTCCGTTGGCCGTATTCAGGGCCCAGTATTCAGGGGGTTTTGATTTGAAGTGTTCGGCCATGCCGCTATTAAGTCTCCACGTGTTAATAACTAATCTTTCCTCATCCGGCTCACCCGGCCCTGTTATGAAATAGTAGAATTGCGAATAATCCTGTTTGATTGAACCGCAGGTTATGGCCTCCTCTACAGTGGATTCGCTCCAATAGTCCGGCACCTTAATGCTGAAGCCAAATCTCTTGTTCACGTACAGGCCTGTTTCTTCGTTAAAAGAGCCGGTTTTAGGGTATAGGAAGTTCATATACCCCTGTTGCCACAGAATACCTAAGGCAGCAATAAGGATAATAAGAAATATCAAGCCTTTTGGCACAGGCCTGCTACTCTCTACCACTCTGGTCCGGGTAGTATCGTCAGGCAGTTCAGCCACTTCAAAGGGCTGTTGCTGTGTATCAAGATATTCCAGATATTTGGCGATAATGACCTGGCACTTAGTGCAGGTATCGGACTCGGGCTGGACGGCGTTGCATTTAGGGCAGGTCATGTCCATAATTAATTACCCTGTAATATTACTTTAGATTAGAATTGATACGGTTAGATTGATTTTCTGGTTACAATTGTACTTCAAATTCTACGAAAGCGCAACTATTGAAAAGTGCAATTTAATTGGAAGTGGGCTTGGAAGTAAGAATATATATGGTTTGAGTCTATACCTGTTTTTGTAGTCTTTTTTTCAGGTATTGGCGGTAGGAAGGTTTCAGCTCCACGGACTTCATAAAGGCCTCGTTGGACTTTTCCATGTTGCCAAGCCCTTCGTATGCAAGACCGAATCTCCAGTAAGTGTCCGCCGGTCTGTAATTAAACTTCTGTGCCTGCTTTAAGGCATAGATAGCTTCATCATAGTTTTTAAAATCCAGATAAACCTGGCTAAGGCTGTAGTAGGCATGTCCGAACCTGGGAGAAAGATCTATAGCCTTCATGTGATAGGTAAGCGCGGTGTCATTGTCGCCGAGTTCCTGATAGGCAAGTCCTATATTGTTGTGTGTGTTTGCGTTACCAGGGCGCAACTCGGCTTCTCTGAGCCATAGGTCCAGGGCCTCATTGAAGTTTCCCTTCTTATAAAATGCAAGTCCTTCGTCATGTAACTTTTTTGCCTTGATTTCATCTTCCTGCTCAGGGGTGAGAGGTTTGGGCGGTACGCTTACCGTTTGATCATATTGCCGGAGATTCCTTTTTGTTTCTACACTTTCGAAAGGGCGCAGGAAGGCAAAGAGCATGAATATCGGCACTGCGAAAAACAGGATTGAGAAAAGTTTTTGTTGCTTATCCATTATCTTTACTATCCTCAGAGTTTAAAGCAACCCCATCTGGGTCGGGCCCGTGGGCATGGGGGCTTCGGTCTCCTCGAATATCTTTACCTTTCCGAACTCCCCGTCAAACCCAGGTGTTATGGAAAGCTCACCGCGCCGGACCTTCATAATGCCCGTGGCTATGCGCTCTGTCGTAATGTTCCTTAACGCATCTTCATCCAAATCTATTAACACGGCGAATTCCGTGGCCTTGTCGGTAATGGCCGTGTATTCGTTTTGAACGCCTTTTGTGTTTACCCCGCGCCCCATGGCTTCGGCTATTATCTCCTGAAGCGGCACAAGCGAGATCGACCCGGGCGGGGCAAGGATGTGAGTATTTTTATTGCCTTTTGTTTTTTTATCCCCTGCGCCAGTCCTTCTATCTGCAAGCACATCTATGCGGTTCATCACCCCGACCGTTACAGGCCTCGTGCACACAGGACACCGCCCCCCGCTCCTTGCCGTCTCCTTGGGCGACATAAGCACTCCGCACGCCCTGTGTCCGTCATAGTGGTATTTGCCCTCCTCCGGGTGAAACTCGACCGTGTACAGGAACTTCTTTCTGTCCCCTTTTTTAAACGCCCCGGTGATGTCGAAGTAGTCCTGGTCGCACTCAAGTACGTTCACTTCGCGTCCGAGCTTCTGTGGCGAGTGGGCGTCGGAGTTGGAAATGAGCGTAATCCCGTCAAGCCCTGAGACAAGCCGGTTCATCTCGGGATTGCTCGATAGCCCGGTCTCTATTGCGTGGATGTGTTTTGTAAGGTCTCCGTAACATTCTTCGAGGGAATCAAAGCCGCTCTTGCTGCCAAAGACCGAGAACCACGGGGTCCAGGCATGGGCCGGTACGACCATGCAGTCAGGAGATGCGTGAAGGACTATCTTTAAAAGTTCTGCTGCGGAAAACCCGAAAGTCGGGCGGCCGTCCGAGCTCAGGTTGCCGAGTTTTGAAAGGGTTTTATTTATTTCACGCACGGCCTTTAGTGAAGGCGCGAAGACCACGCTGTGGACTTTCCGTGTCTTTTTCTCCTGCCCTCCCTGACTTTCTTGCCTCCCCTGACGAAATATGTTGCTTATTTCGGCCGTGAGCATGAACATGGGGGAGGAGTCGTCGTCCTTATCTGTTTTCAGGCGAAATAGTCCGCGCCCGGCAGGCACTAACAGTTCTTCTATGTCAGCGAAATGCGCCGGGTGGGTAAAGTCCCCTGTGCCGACGACGTTTATGCCCTTCCGGCGCGCCCACGCGCCTATTGTAGGCAGGTCCAGGTTCTTGCTCGTTGCGCGTGAGTATTTTGAATGTATGTGCAGGTCGGCAATGATACGCATGGTGATTGAGTTATGCCTCCTCCTTACAGTCCCATAATGTTAAAGCCCGAGTCAACGTAGAGCAGCTCGCCTGTGACGCCGCTTGCAAGGTCGCTCAGGAGGTATAGCGCCGTACCGCCGACGTCCTTGGGTGTAACGTTACGCCTAAGCGGCGCGCGTTCTTCAACACGGTCGAGTATGCTCCTGAACCCGCTTATGCCCATTGCGGCAAGGGTCTTGATGGGCCCGGCCGATATGGCGTTAATGCGTATGCCTTTTGGGCCAAGGTCGCTTGCCAGGTACTTTACACTTGCCTCAAGGGCTGCTTTTGCAACACCCATGACGTTGTAGTTCTCTATGACTTGCTGGCTCCCTAAGTAGGTCATGGTGACGATGCTTCCTCCGCGCTCTTCCATAAGGGGGGTAGCTCTCTGGCAAACGGCAACGAGTGAATATGCGCTAACGTCCATTGCAAGCCTAAAGCCCTCTCTGGAAGTCCCAAGGTATTCGCCTTTGAGTTCGTCTTTGTTGGCAAAGGCAAGGGAGTGCACGAGTATGTCGAGGCCGCCCCATTTTTCTTTTACCGTTTCGAACAGCGCGTCTATCTGAGCGTCGTCGGTAACGTCGCATTCAACGATCAGGTCGGAATCTACCGACTCGGCAAGCGGGCGTACTCTTTTCTCAAGCTTGTCTCCGACAAAGGTAAAGCCAAGCTCGGCCCCCTCAGCCTTTAGCGCCTTTGCTATGCCCCATGCAATGCTCCTTTCGTTTGCTACTCCAAGTATAAGCGCTTTTTTCCCTGATACAAGACCCATAATGTGTATCCTCCGTTATAATTGAATGATTTTTTTTTTTAAAAGGTATTAATTTGAATTTTCAGCCTGGTAAAAGTTACAGAGTCCTGTCTGTGCAACAGGGCATACGTCGCACTTTGGTTTTTTTGCCTTACACGTGTGCCGACCGTGCAGGACGAGCAGGTTTGTCGCCTCTATCCACCGGGTTTTGTCTATTATAAGAGAGAGGTCCTGTTCAATCTTATCCGGCCTTTTGTTTGCACTAAGGCCAAGCCTGTTTGTTGTACGCAACACGTGTGTGTCCACCCCTATTGCAGGTATGCCAAAGGCAGAGCCAAGTACTATGTTGGCTGTCTTCCGGCCAATACCCGGAAGCTGCGTCAGTTCGGTTACGGTCTGTGGAACGTTGCCGTTAAAATCTTTATCAATGGTAGCCGCGCATTTTTGAATTGCAGCCGATTTGTTTCTAAAGAAGTTTATTGAACTTACGAGTTTTTCTAATTCTTCGATATCACTCTGTGCGTAGTCGCGGGCCGTTTTATATTTTGCAAAAAGCGCGGGTGTTGTTTTGTTCACCCGCTCGTCCGTGCACTGGGCGGAAAGCAGTGTAGCAATGAGCATCTCAAGCGGGTTTGAGCTGTCGAGTGCGCTCTTTACGTCGGGAATATCTTTTTTTATTATATCCAGGATCAGGGTTGCTTTTTCGGATAATATTTTGATGTTTTCTGCGTCTGTTGTCATTGTTTTTTATATGTGTTTGTGAAGCTGGTTTTGAGTTATTGCGGCGGCACGGCAGGTTTACTTTAAGTGTTCAGGACACAAAGAGGCTTAGTTGTTCGGGTTAATTGTTCCTTGAGATAACGAAGTCTGCAACCGCAGTCAAGGCGGCGCGGTCGGTGTTGGGCTCGAAGTGCTCAAGATGCGCCTTTGCAAGCTCTCTTTGTTTGCAGGCAAAGTCCATTGTATATTCAATGCCGCTGTATTTTTTTATTATCGCGTATACCTCGGCAAAGTTGCCGTTGTCCGAGGACTCCGACTTAACGGCATCGATGATGATCTCCCGTTCTTCCCTGTTTGCCTCGCGAAGTGACTTTATTAGCGGCATGGTGACTTTCCCCTCTTTCAGGTCGTTCCCAATGGCCTTTCCGAGTTCTTCGTTTCTTGATGTATAGTCCAGGCAGTCGTCTACAAGCTGGAAAGCGATGCCTACGCAAAGGCCGTAATCGTGAAGGGCTTTTTGCTTTTCAGCCGTTGCTCGGGAAAGGATTGCAGCTACTTCGCAGGAGGCGGAGAATAGCCGTGCCGTCTTGTTGGTTATGACTTTCAGGTATTCCTCTTCCGTAATATCCGAGTCCGAGTGTTTCGATAACTGTAGGACTTCGCCCTCTGCCATGGCAGTGGTTGTTGATGCAAGAGTCTTAAGGGCAGGTATGGAGCCTGTGTCAACGGCAAGGGAGAAGGCTTTGGAAAAGAGGTAGTCACCAACGAGCACGCTTGAACTATTGCCCCAGATGTTGTTTGCCGACTCGGTGCCGCGCCGCAGAGTTGCGCTGTCAACGACGTCGTCGTGAAGAAGTGTCGCCGTGTGCAGGAATTCCACCACAAGCGCCATAGGTATATGGTCGCTCCCCTTGTAGCCGCACAGACGCGCTGAGAGTAAAAGCGCAAGTGGTCTGAAGCGTTTACCCCCGCTCCTCTGTATATATTCTCCCACTTTGCCTATAAGGTGGGCGTCGCTTACAAGGTTTTCCGTGAAGACCTCTTCTATCTGTGCTATCTCGTCTTTTATGAGGTCGAACGCTTCGCTTATCTGCATGTTTTTCCCGTTAAAACTGCGTCTGTATTGGTCGTTAAAACGTTTAAGTCTCTTAACCCGGTAATGTTACCGCACCACGCCCGCTCGTGTCAATCTTCTTGGTCTTATATATAAAAATAACCGTTGCGGTTTTGTTACTTGCACCGTTATGTAATTATGTGCAAGGTTGCGTTA
Source organism: uncultured bacterium (assembly GCA_965371305.1). Taxonomy (GTDB): domain Bacteria; phylum Desulfobacterota; class GWC2-55-46; order GWC2-55-46; family DRQE01; genus CBDUXY01. The sequence goes on along the minus strand of CBDUXY010000013.1, from coordinate 15,853 downwards.
CCGCGCTGCCGTGAGTTGAGCTAATGTGAAAAAAGCCGGGGTGGTTTGTTTTTTAAGATTTTAGTTTTTTTGGTTTGCAAAAATCAGGTTGGAATTGCGTATGACAAAATTGTTGTCAACCAATTGTGGATGCAAGATTGTCAAGAGCACCGCGTATGACATCTCCAATCGGTGTGAAGTTGTAGATAGCAACAATGGTAAGCACAACCAGCACCAGAACCATTACATATTCTATAAAGGCTTGCCCTTTTTCGTTGTCTTCGGAAAAAGTTTCGGCAATTAAATTTTTGCCGTGTGCTGCTATGTGCCTCTTCATAACCAGCCTCCTGTGGAGCTTATAGTTATGCATATAGTATAGCACAACATTCTCAGCATGCACAACATTGTTGCCGCGCCAGCCAGGGTTTGCGGCCCTGGGCCGTTTTAATGCGTAAAAACAGGTGATACGGTTTTATTTATTAAGATTTTTGGATTTTTTGAAATCAGGAGGGGTCTGTGTTTACCGGAACTGTTGTCAGCTATATGGATGATGCTACACGCTCAAGCGCTGCAGTCAGGGCGATTTGGATCTGTGTGAAGTTGTATATAGCGGCAATGGTAAGTACCACCAACACCAGAACCAGCGTATATTCGATAAGGGATTGACCATTTTCTTCGTTTTCAGGAAGAGACCGGGCAATGAATCTTCTGATTTTTTTAATGGCCCCTGGTGTTCGTGTCTTCATAAGCTGTCTCCCGTAAGGTTTTCTATTATAGGTAATATAGCGAGATTTTATCGCGCAAACACGGCAGGTGTCAAGCGTTGCGTTATTTATTTAATGACGCATACTTCTTTAACCATGCAGGTAGTGCATTTTGCCGGGTTTGGTTTTCTTGAGCATTCATCAAGTATGCCAAGGCGCGAGATGGCAAAGTCGTATTTTACCGGGTCTTTCGGGTCTAACTTTTTAAGTTCTTCGGTTATCTCCTGTGCCATGGGCCACGCTGCCGAGCGTCTCCTCGTTAGTCCGAGCAGTACAGAGAGCCGGGCAACGTGCGTGTCAAGCGGGATAATGAGTTTACCCGGGTTTACGCCCGTCCATATACCCAGGTCCAGATCGTCTCCGGTGCGCACCATCCACCGCAGATACAGATTAAGCCTTTTGCACGCGCTGCCGGTTTCAGGGGAGGGGAAGAAAAACCTCACCCCTGCCTTTTCGGGTAGTTCTTTAGTTCCGTAAATCCCGCCGCTGTCAAGCAAGAGCGCGCGGGCGGAGAACGAGGCAAGGGCGTTTTTTATGTTCGCGTCTTGCGTCTTATAGTCTTTAAGGAAAAACCCGCCAATGGAGCCGCACTCTGTAATCATCTGTTTTACAAAGTAGATAAGACATGCTACGTCCCTGCCTGTGTTGAAGCGATGGACAAAGTCCGGGAAGGCCCCTTCCCCTTTGTTTTTAGCAGGGTCGAAGCCCATGGTAAAATGAAACGGGTCGTTTCCCATGGCTTCAAGCACTCTGGCAATGCTCTTCTTTATCGTACTGACGCGGCCGTAAGCGAGTGACGAAGCTATAAGCCCGACAATCTCCCGGTCCCTGTCGTCAGTGAACTCATGGACAAACCAGAGCGGGTCTGAGCTTAGAAACGACCTGTCGTACGTTGCGTAGAGTTTATCTAAATGCTTTTTAAGTATTTTATGGTCCATGGAGTGTTTTTAGATTTGACGGTTTTTATAATATATATAATAATATCATCTGATGCGCCTATTTCAAGGAAGGTTTTGTATTTCTACCTTTTGTGTGTTTGGCCCTCTTTTGCATGCATATCGCATTGACCTGTTTTTTGTTGACTTTTATAGTATTTGAGATATAATTCTTCTATATGCGCTACGTATTTTCGTGGCGTAAATTACATTAAATGCAACAAAGGAGGGAAGAATGGAAGTAATGAGGGAAATACTTAAGAGGATTTCGATGCATTCAGGTCTGGCAAAAAGCGAGAAGGGTCAGACTCTGATTGAGTATGTGCTTGTTCTTGTTCTTGTGGTACTTGTACTTATCGCGGCCTACCAGTCATCAAACATCGCTGGTGCAATTACGAACGCTTTGAGTGAAATAGTTGCAACCATAGAAGCTGCTTAAAAAAAAGTATCATAAGGGGGCGAACAAGCCCCCTTATGATACTTTTTTTTAAGTTGCCGCGCCTTGACTGTCTTGTTTCCGCCAGAGCACATTAAAGAGTAAGAAAAGTTGCCGTTATTTAATTTTCAATACTTTTTTAATTTTTTAAATTTGTTTTTACCAGGCATCGCATTGTATTTAGTAGAGTAAAACTGCTTGTTATTATGTGGGTAGGTGACTGTACCCTGCCATTACCGTCAGGTCTTGAAGTGTGTAAGTATGAGAGGTAGTGGCTGTCAGGGTTTATGGGGTTGTCAAGGAGGCATAATGTTTTCAGGCTATAAAAAAGAAGACGGTCAGGCCCTTATTGAAACTGTCTTTGTGCTGATACTCCTGCTGGTGTTGATTTTTGGCATTGCGGAATTTTCAAGGGCTTGGTACGTTAAGAACTCCCTTAACAACTCGGCAAGGATCGGGGCAAGGGTTGCAGTGGTTGATCCGAACCTTAGCTTCACCCAGACCGTTGAGGTCTGTTCTGCGCCACCGGTCACTGAGGCGGGTATAGCGGTTTGTGATGCTCCGGGCGTTCGGAGCGGCTCAACCGTGACCGTGGAAATAAGCATCGACAATGACGCGTCTTTCACTACAAGCACTGGCGATACTGTTACCGTTAAGGTCGAGACTGAATTTGACACCATTATTGCCGGCTTGTTACCGTGGCTTGACGAGAAGGCCATTACTTCTGTTCAGTCCATGCGTTACGAGTTATAGATTTTTTAAACGAGTGTTTTTGTAAGGTTTCTGATTTTCTGTTTTTCTGTTTTTTTGCGTGAGTAAATTGTACAGTTATAGATGATGACATTTTGTCGCTATGGTTGTGCCGTTAGAATCTTTTAAAGATAAAGAAACAATAAACTTTTTTCAAGGAGGCTCTTTATGGCTGCGAGATCGAGGGCTCTGGTAGGAATAATCGTAATAGCCTTGGTGGTCGCGCTATTTGCGAGTTATTTTCTTTACAGCTACTTAAGAGGTCAGGAAAGAAGGGTAGACAGGGCCGTTGTTACAGGCAGGGTGTTGGTTGCCAACATGAAGATACCGGTCGGATCTGTCGTTGGTAACGGTCAGGTCAGGTCTGTTGCGTGGCCGAAGAATACCATTCCTGCCGGATCGATGAATACAAGCGCTGAGGCTGTTGGCAGGGTGGCTCTTGTGACCATTGAGGCTGGCGACCCGGTTACACAAACCAAGCTTATGCCCAAAGAGGGCGGCATGGGTATTCTCTCATACAAGATACCCGAAGGCCACAGGGCCATGACCGTTGCAGTTGACAGGGTGTCTGGAGTTGCCGGCTTTATTACACCCGGCAACAAGGTAGACGTCATTACGACTACGGCCAGGCCCGGTGGAAAAGAGAGAATAAGCAAGATTATTTTACAAGACGTGCCTATACTCGCTACGGGTAAAATTTTAGAGCAAAAGCCAAGTGGCGAGGCTGTGGAAGTTCCGACCGTTACGATGGACCTTTTGCCGGAGGACGCCGAGAAACTTGCCCTGGCAGGTTCTGAGGGCCACCTTCAATTGCTTTTGAGAAAGGTTGGCGATACGGAGGATGTGTTTACCAGTGGAGCTACAATTGCCAAGGTTTTAAAGGGCGATTCCGCAAAGACCAGGCGCGTTGTGAAAAGAAGGAAGGGGAAAGGAAAGCGCAGGGCCGTGGTAAGCAAGCCGCGTTACGTAAAGGCGTCGGTTGAGGTCTTGAGAAATGGTAATAAAAGAGTCGAGACCTTTAAGGTCAAGACAGCCCCAGCCGGCAAGTAGTTTGCAGTGAAGTTAAACCCGTATGGTGGGCATGACCCCGCCACGCGGGATAAAAGCAGGATTATCCGAAATTAAAAATTAGTTTTATACTGAATATACTCTTAAGGAGGGGTTATGCAGCATAAAAAAATATCATTTCTTCTGGCGGCACTGGCTCTTCTTGTGTTCTCCTCCTACGCGGCGGCAGCGATACCGGTTGAGGTGCAGGTTGGTAAGGGAACCATAGTAACCCTTAAGGAAAAAAGCAAACGGGTTTCTCTCTCCGACCCGGCAATTGCGGACTTGATACTAATATCTCCGACAGAGCTTTTGATAAACGGCAAACAGGTCGGTTCAACAAGCCTCATAATCTGGGACGACGACAGTAAGCGTACTTTCTTTGACGTGTACGTCGTAGCTGACATGGGAGCGCTGGTGGATCAGATAGCGGAAATTGCCCCTGATGACGACGTTACGGTCGAGATGTCAAGGGAGTCGATTGTTCTAAAGGGTACGCTTACAAGCCAGCATACAATTAACAAGATCGTTGCAGTCAGCAAGACTTATTCTGAAAAAATTGTTAACTTCATGTTGCTCGAAAAGCCTCAGCAAGTCATGCTTGAGGTGAAGGTCGCGCAGATAGATAAGACCGCTATTAAAAAGTTTGGCATAAACGCCATGTTCATGGACGAGAATGTCTGGGCCATTTTGGGCCTTGACCATTCTACGGAAGAGTATCCTGGCGACCTGCTCTTAAATTCAACGCCCGAGTTCGCAATAGTTCATGCACCGAGCGGGATTGCCGCAGCTTTAAAGGCGTTGGCAACAAAGGGATTTGCAAAGATACTGGCTGAACCGAACCTGGTCGTAAGGAGTGGAGAGACGGGAGAGTTTCTTGTCGGTTCAGAGATCCCAATCCCAATTATTTCCGGCACAGGTGGGGACCAGTCGGTTACCGTTACCTATAAAGAGGTTGGCATCAAGCTGCATTTTCTCCCGGAAGTCCTTGAAACAGGCATGATTCGGCTAAAGATAGACCCGGCCGAGGTGAGCAACATAGCACGTTTTGTAGAGTTTTCAAGCGGAATAGCGCCTGTTATTGAGACAAGGAGGGTTACCACCAGCGTAGATTTGAAGGCCGGTGAGAGTCTTGTGTTAGCCGGGCTGCTTTCCGATCAGATGAAAAAGAATATGAGGAAAATTCCTCTTTTTGGCGATATCCCCATACTTGGCGCTTTTTTCAGAATGACTGATGATGAAATGGTTCAGACCGAACTTACTTTCTTTATCACCCCGAGGCTTGTTAATGCCGTTCCTGAAGAGGAAAGGCCGGAGCATCCTGGTGAAAGAGAGATAACGGACGAGGAGAAGAGGCAGCTTCGGTGGATACCCATTCCTAAAGGCATTGGCGGTTCAAAGTCTGCAAAGACTGAAACAGGAGAGGGTGCAGAAACCGGTGCGGCCGAGTAATGACTTATGAACTCATCAAACAAAAATACAGTTACCGGGATTGTTCAAAACGAAAACGGGATATCCATAATCCTTGTAACGGTGTCTCTTTTATTTTTTCTGGTTTTCTTCCTTGTATTTATTGACATAGCCTTTGTGCATTACACAAGAGGCCAACTCCAGAACGCGGCAGACGCTGCGGCCCTGGCAGGGGCCTCGCAGATTACCGATCCAAACGATACAAACCAGTTCGATGCGAGAGTGGAAGCCCAGACCTTTGCCCAGGCAAACATAGTGGCAGGGGCTGCTATAAATCTTGACTCGGACAATACAAACAGCCTTTCTGATGCTAACGATATAACCGTTGGTTTCTGGGATCAGACTGCCCGAACTTATACGCCGGGCGCCACGCCTGTTAATGCGCTCGAGGCAAGACCAAGAAGGAGCAGCTCGTCTCCCGAAGGTAATCTCCCCCTTACCTTTGGTAAGATTATTAATGCTGTAGCCGTAGGCTTGAACGAGAAGGCTATAGCCCAGAGGATTGCAAGGGCTGCCGCACCTTTATCCATATGTCTGGATACCTGTTCGCTTGTAATCCCTCCAGGAGGTTTAATGTTGTACTGGGGGCCGGAAGCGCAACATCCCGATAATGAGGCCATTGCATGGACGGTATTCGATGATGCTGCACAACCTACTCAGCCAGACGAACTTGCTGAGTTTATGTGCGGAAAATCCATTAATGCGTGCGGCCTTACCGTGTTCTCCAACAATGGTGTCATTTCTAACGCCATGTCCGAGCTCAGGTGTGCGCTAAAGAATCCGGACTACGATAGTTCAAAGAAAACATGTACAGGACCAACGCCTGGATGCGGAAATGATCCAGGTGAATCCGTAATTGACTGGAAAGTGCTTGTTCCTGTTTTTGAGCCGGCCGGTTGTCCGCCGGGGGATCAGCCTTATCCGTATGATATTGTAAGTTATGCCGAGATAACTATTGATGAGGTCTTTGCAAAGGGTAACAGCAACCGCTGTGCCTGTGATGCTTGTACACACCCGGACTGTAGTGGTCTGACAGGTAATCAGCCAACCGCAATCAGAGTTACAAACATTACTTGCGCGGGCTGTCCTGCGAAAAATCTTTTTGAAAACAGGGTAAGACTTGTTCAATAGATTTATGCTATAATTTAAGTGTTTGGGGAGTGTTGGGGGAGTTGGGGGGAGTGCTAAAAAGCCCCTGAAGATTGTTATTGTGACTGTAATGAAGAGAACTACTTAGCAGCAAGCCATGGGGTGTCAAAAGGAAATATGTTGGAAAAAACCCCTGAGCCGGATTACGGGTAAACTCGTATCTATAAAGTTTTTAAAAGTAATACAGACTGATTCATGTGTGTACTTTTTAATCTTCTTACTCATTTTATGTGCCTGAGTTTGACGGCATAGTAAAAAACACCTGCGAGGACTCTTATAGCACTATGACTCAGGATATTTCGGTTGTAATTATAGATAGTGACAGCACTACGTCAGACAAGATCGTAAAGTATGTACAAAGGCTTAATAATAACGTCTCCATAGCCGGCGTTGCGTCCGGCTTTGAACAGGGTTTTTCACTGATACATGATAAAAAGCCTCAGGTTGTAATGTTTGAGGTCTCTATCTTCGATGTAGATCGTTCGATTGAGCAGATTCAAAGAATACTCGAAAGTTTTCCTCAGATATCAATTTTCGCTACATGCGAGGATAAATCTGCGGACATTATTTTAAAGGTAATGAGGGCCGGCGCTGCCGAGTATATTTTGCGCCCCGTGTCCGAGATAGACCTCGATTCGGCGCTGCAAAAGACAGGACGGCTCAGGATTACCACGTCAGCGGCTCCTGTAAAGAAAGGTCATATATATACGCTTTACGGTCCAAAGGGTGGGGTCGGGGTCACAACTATTGCTACCAACCTTGCTATAGACCTGCACAAAGCTACTAAAGAGCCGACGATACTAATCGACCTTGACCTTGATTCAGGCGACGTCACGACTTTTTTAAATATGAAGACCACGTATACTATAAGTGACGTGACTTCAAATATGAACAGGCTTGACGAGAGTTTTCTAAAAGGCGTCATAACCAAGCACGAAACAGGGGTATATGTGCTGGCAGAGCCGCACAGGGTTGAAGATGGCAGTTCGATATCCGGTAGTGACGTGAGGAAACTCTTCAGTCTTTTAAAGCTGATGTTCACTCATATAGTGGTAGATGCGGAAAATGTCTCGGACGAGAGGACAGTCGAGGCCATTGAGGCCTCTGATACGGTGCTTCTTATATTTAATCTGAGTCTGCCCGGCATCAAACATACGCAAAGGCACTTGAGGTTTTTTGAGAAGATAGGCGTCTCCAGTGACAGGATAAAACTCCTGGTCAATAGATATGTGAAAAAGGGAGACATTCTTATTCCCGATGCTGAAAAGGTTCTGAAACATCCGGTTTTCTGGAATCTGCCAAACGATTATGAAGCCGCTATGACGGCGCTTAATAAAGGCGTTTCAATACGAGATTATAAACCAAAATCGCCGCTCGGCAAGTCGATGTATGAACTTGCCCAGACGCTTTTGAATCCCAAGAATTGAATATTAAGGGAGTTTGATTATGGCATACAGAGGAGAAGGTGGTAAGTCGGGTTCCGCGCTCGACACATACCAGAGTCTTAAGACAAGGATTCATAGAAAGCTTATAGAGAACCTTGACCTGTCTGATTTAAGCGTTGTTGAATCAGACGTGCTCAGGCACGAGATTGCAAGGATCGTTGAAGGGCTTATTGCAGACGAGGGTGTGCCGCTTAGCCGAAACGAGCGCGAAAGTCTTATAACGGACATCCAGCACGAGACGTTCGGCCTCGGCCCTCTCGAACCGCTTCTTGCCGACCCTGACATCTCCGACATCCTTGTGAACCGCTATAATAAGGTTTATATAGAGAAGTTAGGTAAATTGAGCCCCGTGGACGTAACTTTCCGCGACGATAACCACCTTTTGCAGATAATAGACAGAATCGTTAGCAAGGTCGGGCGCAGGGTTGACGAATCGTCGCCTTATGTCGACGCAAGGCTTCCTGACGGCTCAAGGGTTAACGCCATAATTCCGCCCCTTGCGATTGACGGTCCGGTACTTTCCATAAGGCGCTTCGGTGGCAGTCCGCTCAAGATGACTGACATACTTAATTTTGGAACTCTTACCGCTGATATGGGTAAAATGCTTGCTGCCTGCGTGAAGGCAAGGCTTAACATACTCGTCTCAGGCGGAACCGGCACGGGTAAGACAACGCTTTTGAATATACTTTCAGAGTTTATTCCAAATACCGAGAGAATTATTACGATTGAGGACTCGGCGGAAATCCAGCTTAAGCAGGAACACGTGGTCAGGCTTGAGACCAAGCCTCCTAACATAGAGGGTAAGGGTCAGGTAACGCAGCGCGACCTTGTGAGGAATACGCTTCGTATGAGGCCGGATCGGATAGTACTTGGCGAGGTCAGGGGGGGGGAGGCGCTTGATATGCTTCAGGCCATGAATACCGGCCATGACGGCTCCCTTTCTACTATACACGCAAACACTACCAGGGACGCCATGATGAGGCTTGAGACCATGGTGCTTATGTCTGGTCTTGATTTGCCGGAAAGGGCCATCAGGGAACAGATCTCCTCTGCCATAGACCTGGTTATTCAACAAACAAGATTCCCTGACGGTACAAGGAAGATCGTGAAGATATCCGAGGTAATGGGTATGGAAGGCTCTACAATTGTAATGCAGGATATATTCGTTTATGAGCGCGAAGGGATTGGGACCGACCGTACCGTAATTGGTGAATTCCACCCAACAGGGGTTAGGCCGAAATTCATGGATAAGCTTAAAATAATGGGTATAGACCTTCAGGCAAACATGTTTGAGAGGTTGACTTAAGTGATTGGAATAATTGTCATATTGTTTTTCGTACTTGTTATGCTCGTTTTTGTTGGTGCATACATGTGGTACGTGACAGTAAGGTCTTCGCCAAGGTACCAATTGAAAAGGCGTTTAAGGGCGCTTGCATCAGAGTCGGATGGCTCGAATGTCTCCTCTGAACTGAAGATAGAACTGCTTAAAGATATGGGTGCTATCGACAGGGCCCTGTTTCAGTTTTCGCTGATCAGGAAACTCGATGTCCTGCTCGATAATGCAGGGCAGAAAACGGACGTCAAGTTTTTTGCCCTCATAATTGTGGTCGTGTCCATTTTTTGTTATTTTATAGCTTTTGTGGCGGGGTTAAATGGTCTCCTGGCGTTGATTGGAGTGGCGGTAGGTATCGCGATTCCTCTATATGTGTTGGTTTATAAGAAGAACAGAAGGCTTGTTAAGTTCACCGAGCAGTTCCCTGACGCAATCGAGATGGTATCGCGCTCACTCAAGGCGGGTCATTCACTTAACTCTGCCATGGAGATGATTGAGACTGAAATGCCTGATCCGGTAGGGGGGATTTTTAAGACTGCTTATGAGGAACAATCTTTCGGGCTTTCCATGAAGGAGTCGCTTGACCATATGGTTATGCGTATTCCAAGTGCGGATTTGAAGTTTTTCGTGCTGGCTCTTAATATACATCGTGAGATAGGCGGTAACCTTGGTGAGATACTTGAAAGACTCGCAAAGACCATACGGGACAGGATAAAGATAAGAAGGCAGGTCAGGGTTTATTCCGCACAGGCAAGGGTTTCCGGCTATATACTGGCAGTTGCTCCTATTGTCATGACTTTGTTACTGCTTGTCGCTCTGCCCGGTTATATGGATGAACTGCTTAGCGTAGATTGGGGAAAATATGCGATAGGGCTCGCACTTGGTGCTCAGGTAATAGGTTTCCTGGTCATTAAAAAGATTATTAATATAAGAATATAAGGTTTTTATTATGTCAAGCTATATACTCATATTGTCGTTATTCGTAGTAATCTTTCTCACCTTATTTCTGGTGCTTTATCTTGTTGTCCCGACCAGGAGTATTTTAGAGAAGAGGCTTGATGGCCTTGCCGATGAAGGAGGGATCAAATCTGCGAAGAGCAGGGATTCTGCCAGGGAACCAAGCTTTTTTCATAAGCTTTTTGGCAGGCTCGGCTCAGGCGTGCCGCTTAGCCCCAAGGACCAGGGCAAGTACAGGAAGATGCTTGTATCGGCCGGTTTAAGAGGGCAATTCATGCCGATATTTTTGGGTTCAAAGGTCTTTTTCGCCATTGTGCTGCCTGGTATATACATCTTTGTAACTCTGCCAACGGTTACCGGGAAAACTTTTTCGGCAATGATTGTATGGGCTATGGTTTTTGCAATTATAGGTTTTCTTGCCCCGAGCTTCTGGCTTAAGAGGAAGATTAAGAGTAGGCAGGAGGAAATCTTTTACGCACTGCCTGACGTGCTTGATTTAATGACGGTGTGTGTGGAGGCGGGCCTGAGTATAGACGCAGCCATGATTAGAATTTCAGACGATGAGCAATTCGCTAAGAATCCAATGTCAAAAGAGCTTAGAACAGCAGTCCAGGAAACCCTTGCAGGCAAGGACAGGTACGAAGCTTTAAGGGACATGGGAGATAGAAGTGGTGTGGACGATCTGAGATCGTTTGCATCCATGCTGATACAGACGGTGCGTCTGGGTACGAGCCTTGCTGTATCGTTAAGGGTGTTTTCGGATTCTTTAAGGACCAAGAGAAGTCAGTTGGCGGAAGAACGAGCGGCCAAGACGTCTGTAAAGCTTCTTTTCCCGCTGATCTTTTTTCTCATGCCGGCCATGTTTGTGGTCTTGCTGCTGCCTGCCTTGATAAGGCTTTCAAGATTTTTCTCACAGGTTTAACCGGTCGGCTGGCTCTAGAGCCAATTGTTTTGTATGTATAAGAAAACCGCTCAGGGCCTGCGACACTTACAATAATGAGTAAAAGCAAAAAAGCCGTTTTTCGGCTTTTTTTGTTTCAGGGTCTTGCGTATGGGCAAAATATCAAATCCTCCTTTAGTGTTGAGGGCAATTAATAGAACAACGTCTGTTGAGTTGTCAGACAATGTGGTGGTGGCCTCTACAGCCGCTAAGAGGATGAAGGGGCTTCTTGGACGCGACGGCCTTAATACGGGTGAGTCTCTTTTTATTACACCGTGCAAGTCAATACACACGATTGCCATGAGTTTCCCTATAGACGTTCTATTTCTGGATTCGACCGGCAGGGTTGTAGCTCTTAAGGAGAGTATGCCGCCCAACAGAGTCACATGGTTCGTGTTTAAGGCGCGAAATGTCCTGGAACTCGCAGCCGGCGTGATAGCTAAGACCAGTACAAAGATAGGTGACGAGATCACTTTCGTTGAGTCAGATGATTACGTACCATCTGAGTGCCCATAGGCCGATAGGCCCATGGACCCATGGGATAGACAACTCTACTGAATTAACCGCCCTCAGGATGCGGGTTGTGCCTGATATTGTTTAAGGTGCGCTTTGGGTCTTGTTTGACCTGGAAGCCGGAACTGACTCAAGCATTGTTCAATCAATTAAACTCGCTTACCCATAAAGCAGCAAGCTCCAGTAGGAGGGGGGGGGACTCGTAATGCGGGATTAACCCGTCTTGCGCAATTAAACATATGAAACCCAATCGAGCGCTGCGCATATCATTTCTCCTTATATTCATAACCACTTTTTTTATCTACACAGGGACTTTTTCATACAGCTTCCATTTTGACGACTCCCACGTTATAGCCGGCAACACGATGCTTGATGATCTTGCCAACTTCTGGCCGCCTTACGGAACGCGCTATTTCGGTTATCTTTCTTTTGCCCTGAACAAACATTTTAGCGGACTCAACGTTGGCGCTTATCATTTGACCAACACGCTTGTGCACGCGGCAAACGGTATTTTGGTGTGTCTACTCGCGATGCTTACGTTTTCTACTCCTGCCCTGCGCCGCTTTAACGTCTCTTCCGGAGTAAGGTTTTTCCTCCCCCTTACCACGGCCCTTATCTTTGTTTCTCATCCGCTTCAGACAGGAGCGGTGACGTACATCTCTCAGAGGTTCACCTCGCTTGCTGTACTTTTCTATCTGCTCTCGCTGGTGCTTTATATCGGTTCGCGACTTTGTACGGAGGCGCCAGAGAGTACAAAACCGTCTGGACGTGGTATTACGGTTATGTATGTTTTCTCGCTCTTGTTTGCCGTCTGCGCCATGATGACCAAGGAGATCAGTTTCACCCTGCCGTTTATGATCGTCCTGTATGAGTTTTTGTTTTTCAGGGCGGGGGTGGAGGCGAGAGGGACAGGCGCTCTCAAGCGGTTTCCAAGGTTAATACCCTTTGCCCTGACACTGTTTATTATACCGCTGCATGTGCTTGGTTCTGTAAGCAGTGAAGGTGGAATGAATGCGCTTGACGCGGCTACCAGGGAGACTTCGAGCATTGGCAGGTGGTCGTATTTGTTTACCCAGTTTCGCGTGATAATCACGTATATAAGGCTACTGTTCTGGCCTGCACGGCAGAACCTTGACTATGACTATCCTGTGTACGAATCCTTTTCTGCCCCCCCCGTACTACTGTCGTTCTTATTTTTATTATGTCTGCTTGGTCTTGCTTTTTATCTTCTAAGGCGTTCTCGCCAGAGTAACGCTCCTTACGCGCTGTTGTCGTGTTTCGGAATTTTCTGGTTTTTTATTGCCCTGTCGGTTGAGTCGAGCATCATACCTATAAGAGACGTTATTTTTGAACACAGGATGTACCTGCCAGGTATTGGCGCTGTTATTGCTGCAGTTGGAGGGGTGTACCAGGTCTTTCATAGCATGAATGTAAAGCGTTTTTCAAGGGCTGCAATTTTCCTGTTACTGTTAACTGTCTTGCCTCTAAGTGTTGCTTCAATAAAACGAAGCCAGGTGTGGAAGGACGGTCTTACGCTCTGGACGGATGTTGTCAGAAAAAGCCCTGACAAGGTCAGGGGGCATTTTAATCTGGGGCTGTATTATATTGATGAAGAGCGTTTTGCCGTGTCTGTAGATGAGTTTAACAGGGCCCTGGAGATAGACCCTGAGTACGATAAGGCTTATTACGGCCTTGGCCTTGTTTATGAAAAAGAGGGTAAACTGGACTTGGCAAAAAAGAGTTTTGAAAAGGCCCTGAGCATAAAGCCTGACAATAAAAAGGCCAGAGAGGCTTTGCTCTCCCTGTCGGTTACGTAATTATGCCACGTTATCCGGATAGATGGATCGCTCTTGTGAGTGTGTTTTGCTCGGTGCTGGTGCACGGGTTGTTTCTCTATGCCTTGCTCACCGTGCCTATTATAAAGGGCGGAGTTTATACGAATTCGTTTGAGATTTTTCTTGTTGGCATGCCGGTTGCCGCAGAAAAGAGTGGAATAAGCGATAAAGACAGGAGAAGAAAAACCTTAAGTAAGCAGACCGGTGTTGGTCAAAGGTTAGAGAAAAAACCTGTTATTAAGACAAGTTCGAAGCCGAAGCCGGTTGGAAAAATTGCACTCAAGGGCGGAGAAAAACCCAGGCACAAGGTGGTTGAAAAGATAAAAACGGCAAAGGTTCCTTGGGTGCCTTCTCATGAGCCAAAGACCCCGGCGCCTCTACCCGAAGCAAAGAAAGTAGTGAAGATCAAGCATCGGGAATTCAGCCCCGGCGTTGTCAGGAAAACCAGGGCCCCTGTGCAAGCTGGAGAAAAACACGTAACTGCAAAACCGTTAGTCGTAAGGGAGAGGTCAGTTGTTTCAAAGCCCGGGCCGGTGAAGGTTGCGAGGTTAAAGCCGCCCTCTCGGTTAATTGAACAACGCAGGTTTCTCAGGGAAGATGCTCGGTCTGAGATAGTGAAAGAAAAAAAGGTTCCAATGAAACTCAGGGAACAGGCAGGGGACGATTCGTCTCTCAAAAAAACCAGAATAAGATCCAAAGACACTTTTCAAAAGAAAACCTCAGGAGCAGGTACAAGGGCAGGGGCAGGGGAAAAACCAAAAACACCTCAAGAGACGCAAAAGGCACAGAAGCCCCGGAAGGTTGTAAAAAAGCCGTTATTGTCTATTCCGATGCCTGTCCGGGTGCCGGTTAAAAAGCTCGCGCCTTTGCCAAAAAAAGCAAAAGTCCGGAAAAAGCCTGTTGCCGTAAAAAAGAAAAAATCACGCAAAAGGGTGACGAGGCATAAGGTAACCGTCTACAGGGGCAAAAGAAAGGACATTGTGATATTGCCGAGGGAAGGCGAAGAGGATGGCAGCGGGTCTGTGAGCATTATAATGCCCGAGCCTGACCTGGCGGAAGCCCCGGAAATCACAGGGCCTGAAGTTGAAGACCGGCAACCCACTGAAAATAAAACAGCTCCGAAACCTCAGGTTGTTGCAGAGCAGAAAGAATCCGGTGAAGCCCCTGACGCAGCAGAAAAGGGGAAGATAGTTGAAGTAGACGAAGCCACGGAAGGTGACGAAACAAAAGAAGAAGATACCCGTCAAGCCTCTTTGACCGACGCGCCCCTTGCACCAGGTATTTCTTTGAAAGAAGATTTTTCGTTGTCGCCAGGGGAAACCGATGCCTCAGAAGAAGCCGAAGCCGCCGGGATGGACGAGATCTTTGACAGCGCGGACGATCTTGAATTCATGGATTTCATTGAATTGCTGCAGGAAGAAACTAAAGAAGACGAAGTCACGGAAAGTAGCGAAGCCATAGAGAAAGACACCCGTCAAGCCACTTTGACCGACGCGCCCCTTGCAACAGATATTGCTTTGAAAGAAGATGTTTTGTTGTCGCCATGGGAAACCGATGCTTCAGATGAAGCCGCCCAAGCCTCAGAAGAAGCCGAAGCCGACGAAGAAGCCAGGATGGACGATATTTTTGACAACTCAGACAGTTTTGAGTTCATGGATTTTATAGATCTGGTGCAGGAGGAAACCGAAGAAGCCGAAGCCACGGAAAGTAGCAAAGCAACAGAGGAAGACACCCGTCAAGCCTCTTTGATCGACGCGCCCCTTGCACCAGGTATTTCTTTGAAAGAGGACGTTTCTTTGCCGGCCCAAGCCACCGAAGAAGCCCAAGCCACCGAAGAAGCCGAAGCCACGGAAAGTAGCGAAACAACAGAGGAAGACACCCGGCAAGCCTCTTTGACCGACGCGCCCCTTGCACCAGGTATTGTTTTGAAAGAGGACGTTTTGTTGTCGCCATGGGAAACCGATGTCCCCGTGGAAGAAGCCGAAGCCGCCGGGATGGACGATATTTTTGACAACTCAGACAGTTTTGAGTTCATGGATTTTATAGATCTGGTGCAGGAAGAAACCGAAGAAGCAGAAGCCGCCACCGGGGTTGAAGTCGAAGCCACCGGGGAATTTGCCATACTTCCCTCTAATATGGACGAGATCTTTGACAGTGCAGACAGTTTTGAGTACATGGATTTTATAGAACTGATGCAGGAAGAAACCGAAGAAGGCGAAGCCACGGAAAGTAGCGAAGCAACCGAGGAAGTAGTGCAGGGGGGGGGGCGGGGCGGGGGGGGGGGGGGGGGTGGGAGGGGG
>CBDUXY010000012.1:0-27356 GCA_965371305.1 uncultured bacterium | reverse complement strand
TTGTGTTTTCATTCAAAAAGATTCGTTCCTATGTGCATTTCTTAAATCTTTCTACGGACAATTTAGCCAAATATGCGCGCGTCACGCCGCTTTCTATCTCAAATGCAGTGGCTGTTGCCGGAAACCACCTGCCAGGGATAAGTACGTGTCTTGAAAGGGCGCTTGTGGCGGAGTATTTATTATTGCATTACGGTCATGAGTCGCGCCTTGTTATAGGAGTTAACAAAACAGATGTTGCGCCAGATACCGGTAGAATTGACGATAAAAACAATCTTGAAGCCCATGCGTGGGTTGAAAGCGGTGGTGAGAGCATAACGGGAGGCGAAGAGGCAGGCAGGTTTACGCCTCTTTCCGAGATGGGTCGTGAGTTAGGGAGGGTTGTCAACTAATGAGCGCGATTGCCGGGATATGGAACATGGACGGGCGTTTGGTAGAGCCGGAAACACTCGACTCTATGCTTGACACAATGCGCCACAGGGGGCCTGATAGCAAGGGCTTGTGGCACGGAGGCCCGGTTGGGCTTGGCAGCCGTATGCTCTGGACAACACAGGAAAGTCTTAACGAGAGGCTTCCGTTAAGGGATAAGGACTCAGGTTTCGTCATTACTGCTGACGCGCGTATAGATAACAGGGATGAGCTGATCCGGCGGCTTCGTATGAAAAAACAGCCGGTGTGGATTACCGACTCCGAGCTTATACTTGAGGCTTATAAAAAATGGGGCACGGGGTGTGCCAGGAAACTCCTTGGCGATTTTTCATTCGTTATTTGGGACGGGCATCAGGAAAGGCTTTTTTGCGCAAGAGATAACTTCGGAGTCAGGCCTTTTTTTTATTATTACGGAGGGGAAAAATCCTTTGTCTTCGGCTCGGAGATAAAAGCACTTTTTACACTGTCTGAGGTGCCTCGCCGACAGTGTGAGGGATCGATTGCCGAGTACTTAGGCGACTTTATGGAAGGCCGCACTGAGAGTTCGACCTTCTACAAGGACGTGCTTCGCCTGCCGCCGGCTCACAAGATGGTAGTGACGCGCGAGGGCGTCTGTGTTGAGCGTTACTGGACGCTTAGGCCGGAGCGAGAGCTAAGGCTTGGTTCTGACCGGGAGTACGCCGAGGGGTTTAAGGAGCGCTTTGATGAGGCTGTCGCGTGCAGGCTCAGAAGCGTATATCCGGTTGGTTCTGAGCTAAGCGGCGGACTTGACTCATCGTCCGTTACCTGCGTTGCCAGAAGGCTCGTTGATGATAATAAAGGGAGTAGCTCCAATATTGCCGGCGGGAGGCTCCATACGTTCTCGTCCGTTTATGACGACACCAGGGGCGCGAACGAGGGCCGTTTCGTTGATTCAGTGCTTTCGGAAAACGACGTAAGGTCTCATATAATAACCGGGGCGGGTCGTATCTCAACTGACGATATAGAGCAGATACTGCGTCATCAGGATGAACCCATGATCCCACCGACGCTCTTGATACAGTGGCCTCTTTACAGGCTTGCAAAAGAAAAAGGCGTGCGTGTAATGCTTGACGGTTTTGACGGTGATTCAACGGTTATGCACGGTGCGCCGTATTTAATAGAGCTTCTTCTTTCCGGCCGTTTTTTAAGGGTGGCGAGGGAGGTTGGATTATTTGCTAAAAACAGTGGTAGAACAAGGCTTGAAGTTATTAAGTCTGCCATGTTGCGCGAACTCCTGCCGGATAATGTAATAAACGCCTGGAAGACTTTCAGGAAACGGCCGGACAGAAGTGCCAAGGTTATAAGCAAGGACCTTGCAGGCAAGTTCAGTATCTTCAAGCGGCAAAGCGCGTTTAATAAAAAGAGTTTCAAGTCGCATGGGAACACAAGGTACGAACACGCAAAACTTCTGGCTCCGGGTATGCAGTCGCTTACGTGCGAGGTGCGCGACAGGGCGGCAATGGCGTTCTCTCTGGAGTTGCGCCATCCGTTTTTCGATAGAAGGCTTGTGGAGTATTGTCTCTCCTTGCCCCCGGAGCAGAGCTTTAAAAATGGCTGGACGCGTATGGTGTTAAGGCGCGCCATGAAGGGGGTGTTGCCGGAAGATATAAGGTGGCGCGCTGATAAGGGTACCATGAGTCCGGAATTACTTGAAAATTTAATGGCAATGGAAGAGCCGCGTCTTGGCTTTCTCCTTCGTGACGGCGGGTTTATGAATGATTATATTGACAAACAGGCCTTGCAAAAATTTTATGACCTTGTGACCTCCGACGGCGACGGTTATGCAATGGTCGTATTGTGGGGTACACTTGTGATGGCCAGATGGATGGACGCTGAAGGAGCGGCAGGGAAGGTAGAGCCTGAGAGAAGGCTCTCTGCTGTGCCGGGTGCAGGCCGCTTACAGACTATTGTGAAGTCGAGAGAACATACAAATGTATAATTCAAAGAGAGGGATAAATGGAATCAAAGAATTGGCGTAAGCCTGGTGTAGAACGGAAAGAGAACAAACCAAAAAAAATCTATACTTCGCCCAAATTGACCGTTCACGGCACTATGGAAGAGATTACAAAAGCGCAACCTCAAACTCCAAGGACGGAAGCCCATCCTGTTTTTCCAGGTTCAAACTGATAGAGGATAATACACCTGTGCAAAGAGATTTTTTTACATATAGCGCTTACGGGCTTTCTATAAGCAGTAGTTTTGAGTTTCCTGAATTGCCCGGGTTACCTGAATTTACAGGCAGCGGCGAGTCCGGAGCTGACGTTATTATAAGTTTTGGTGCAGTGGAGGAAGATCCAGAAGGTGGTACCGCCGCGGGTGAGAACTCAGTTGTTACGAAGGAGGGTGTATATTTTTCATGGGACGGAATTGGCAGATTTTTTGTAGATAATGAAGGCTCTGAGGTCGTTATCGACCCGGCCCCTGACGTAGAGGTGAGCACGCTTCGCCACCTTGTTTTGGGTGTGATTATGGGTACGGTACTTCATCAAAGGGGTGAGCTTGTGCTGCATGCAAGCAGTGTTGTCATAAGTGCACAAAGCGGTGATGGGTTAAAGACCGCAGGCGCCGTTGTTTTTATGGGTGACGCCGGGTGGGGTAAGTCCACCGTTGCCGCGGCCTTTCACGTCGGAGGGGACAATCTCGTGACCGACGACGTGGCGGCCGTAAGGGTGATTAACGACGACGATCGGGGTGGAGCTACGGCCACGGTAACCCCTGGTGCGCCTTTAATGAAGCTCTGGCCGGAGACCGCCCGCGCCCTTGGATACGATTACAAAACATGTCTTAAAGTCAATCCTGAATACGAAAAACGCATTATTCCGGCGCGCGAGCGTTTTGCCAACACCCCGGCTCCTCTTAAGCGTCTCTATGTGCTTGACGAGGGGGAGGAACTTTCCATAACACCCATTGAAGGGCAGGCCGCCTTTATGGAACTCGTTAGAAATACCTTTTGTGTAAACCTGTTTAAGTCTACCGATGCATCTTCGCATTTTTTGCGCAGCGCTGCCCTGGCCTCTGCTGCGCCTGTTTCTCGTCTTTCCATTCCAACGAACTTGCGTGCCATGACCGAAGTGGTAGCCATGGTTAAGGAGGACCTTGCTCGTGACCTTTTTAAAAAAACCCTTTGAGTCTGCTGTCGCGTGCGCTGAAGATCGTCTTCTTGTGCTTGCGGCGGCGTTTGATTGCGAAGGGGCGGGAGAGGACTTGCTGATGCAGGCAAGGGCGCTTGTCGGTGAAACCGGAGATAAGTTCGACTGGACATATCTAATTGAAAAGGCCCGTATACATGCGATAAGGCCGCTTCTTTACGATTTGCTGCGCCTTGCCTGTCCTGAAATAGTTCCTTCCGATGTGATGGAAGGTCTTGCCATGCACTTTCAGGCAAACGCCCGGCGAAACCTTTTTCTGACCGGAGAACTTTTTAAAATTCTCAACCTGTTTGAGGAAAATTCAATTTTAGCTGTTCCGTATAAAGGCCCCGTGCTTGCGCACCTGGCGTACGGCAACATGGCTCTTCGCGAGTTTGGCGACCTGGACTTGTTGGTTAAAGAGCAGGACGTTTGCAGGGCAAGTGAGTTGCTCCGCACGATTGGGTACTCAACGGATGAACGGGAATTTGGCGCGTTTGCAACAGCGGCTCACAGGAAATATCACACGGAAGATACCTTTATAAGCAAGGACGGCAGGGTCGAGCTTGATCTGCACTGGAGCGTAACCCGCGCTGAGTTTTCTTTTCCTTTTGGTACGGACGCACTTTGGGAGAGGTTGGTGGATGTTCCCTTTGCCGGGCAAACTGTAAAGAGTTTTTGTCCGGAAGACATGCTCTGTGTGTTGTCGGCCCATAACGGCAAACACGGCTGGGAGAGGTTGTCGTGGATAGCCGATATTAAGGGGCTTTTGAAGACATTTCCCGATATGAATTTTCAGTCTGTTTTTGAGCGAATGGGGGGTGAGGAGCGCTCTGCCGCCGCGGGGAAGCAAGGGCTTGAAGCAGGGGTTCAGCCAACCGCCGCAAGCCGCACGGTTCTCTCCGGCCTCTCTCTTGCGTCAGAACTCTTGAACGCGCGTGTGTCGGCAAACGTAAAAGAAATGATAAAAGCAGACCCGGTCGTTGGGGAGCTTGCCGGCATGGTTGTTCAAAGATTTTTTAGAGATGCGGCGGTGGGGCGGGAGAAGGACGCTGCAGGCGACATCGTCGACAACTGGCTCTTTCAGTTAAAGATGAAGCGCACGCTTGCGGGTAAGCTTGGTTACTGTGTGAGGCTTGCTACGAGTCCTCATAAGGAAGATTTTTCGAGTGTGCGGTTGCCTGAGAGTCTATTCCCCCTGTACCGCGCAGTGCGTCCAGTGCGCCTGTTTGGAAAGTACGGGCGCGCCGTGCTGCGGCGTCTTGTTTGACCTTAGTGTGTTGTTTTTTCTGCCTAATCCTGTAAAACCATCTCACTATTTATAATCTTAAGCGGGTTCTCTCGTACCATCTTCATGGCCCTGTCCTGACCGATTAGTTTTGATGTTGCTTCAACCGCTCTGCTTAGTCCGGTTGGCCTTTGTCCCTGCGAGTGGGCGTCCGAGGCTATAACGTGCGCGAGGTCTTCTTTTAGTAGTTTCTCTGCCACTGCCTTTGCCATCTTTCCAAAACCTCCTGTAACGCTCATCCCGGTTATCTGTATTAACGCCCCCATCCGTACGAACATTTCAATGCGCTCGAACTCTGCCTTTGCCCAGGCGCATCTTTCCACATGCGTGATAATAGGGAAGATCCCGGCGGTTCTTAGCTTGAAGATCATGCCTTCGGTTTGCGGCGGAAGCAGGCTGTGCGGCAGTTCAAGCAACAGGTAGCAGCCGTTATTTATAGTAGGCACCTCGTCTGAGCCGACTTTTTCAACAAGGTCCGGTGCAAGATGGACTTCGGCGCCCGTGTATAGGGTAATGTCTACGCGGCCTTTTAGTCTTTCTCTTAGTTCGGTAATTTTAGTGCTTATAATGTCGCCGGTATTAGGGTAAACGCCTGGTATTATATGGGGCGTGGCTACAATGCCCCTTACCCCGTCTTTAGCGGCAATGCGACAGAGTTCTACTGTTTCCTCCCAGTCGGCGGGGCCGTCGTCAATACCGGGTAGTATGTGAGAGTGTAAGTCGATCATCATGACTGTATAACAGATAACAGGGGAATTAACAAGGTGGTGGCTTGTTTGCAGGCAGTTTTTTTTAAATTGCGCCTCCTGTGCAATCATAAGATAATGGCGCACTGTCAATTCTCGTGAGCGCAATTACATGTGCAGGGCTAACCGTCCTTTTTTATTGGTTATTTTTTTATTTGTCTTGCAATTTAAGCGTTTTTTAGATATTTTGAAATGTAGGTTTTTAGTGGTTTTTGGTCTTTTTTTTTATTAATAAATGGCTTCAGGGGTGGTTGAATGTTTGGGAAAAAAGGCGTTTTCAGGGCTTGCTTTTGTTGGGTCTTGATTCTTACCCTTGTTTTAAGCACTTTGCCGGGAGGGGTGAGCTGGGCCGCGAGTGAAGCTGGAAGTAAAGCCGGGAGTAAAAATAGAGACTTGCGTTACGCCGGTGAGGCCGTTGCTACCGGCGCTGCATTGCTTTACTCAACCACGCCCACTGGTTCCGCAGCGCGCCTTAAAATGGACGCCTACCCAACACCTGTTTTTAATACAAACGAACTCCATACTTTGGGTGGTACGGTTGTCGTTTCACTTGTACCTAAAGGCGTTTTAGAAGTCCATGAGCAAACGGTGGTTCGGTTTGGTTTAAAGGATGGAAATACTTCGGTTGAAGTGAAAAGCGGTTTTGTCAGATTCTCCGTTCCGGTTAATACGGCACTTGTTATAACGACGCCTTCCGTCATGATTAACTTGCCGACCCTTTCAAGGGTCGCAAGCGCCGACTCATCCGTGCCGTTGTCTTTTGGAAACAGGTCGGGCGGGGTTCAGGTGCTTTCCGACGGCCGCTCTTTTATTTCAAGTGACAGGGGTATGCTTGAGGTGACAACAGGCGACGGTAAAGCGCACGTCCTGGACGCAGGCGAGGCCCTGATACTTGATAAAAAGGGGCTGCCGCCTGGTAGAGAATTTATAACTGACTCTGTCAGGTCTCAGCAGATGGCGCTCAGGTGGCCTGGAGCCGGGCGTAAGAGCGCTGTAAAACACGTTCCACACCAGGGAGAGGGTGAGGTAGTGCTCACCGTCCCGGCTGCCATAGGCGGCGGTTATATTATCGGAACGCCAGAGGCCATTGCCGCGGGACTTAAGAAGATAGGTCTTGTAACGGCAACGCCTATGAACGTAATGGAGATGATAAAAACAGGGCAGGTTCGAGCCAAAGGTGGGCTCCTCTCCGGTTTTACCCGGTCTCAGTTAAGTGTGTTTTCCGGGCATTCCGGTGTCAAGGTCCATGCAGGTCTTAAAAAGGCGCCTTTGCTTAATAAGGGCGAGGTGGCTCTTGCCATACCAGGCTCTATTGGTGCCGGGTTTATAGTAGGCCCCCCTGATGCTATAGCAAAGGCCCTGAGCAAGGCACTTCTTGTGTCGGTGTCGAGTAAGGACGTAATGAATATGATTCCAGGGGCTCCGGTTACAACGGGCACAAACCTTCTTGCCGGTCTTACCCGCTCTCAGTTAAGCGCTTTGTCCCCGCAGCCCGGTCTCAGGGTTGTCAGGGCCGATAAGGGAGATAAGTTTAAAGACTACGATGACGACGATGCGTTTGTCATCTCGATTTGCGGGTATGTAATTGGGGGCGCAGAGGTGGAGCGTGAAGATATTGTGGAACAGGTAGAGGAGATACTTAAAGGTTTTACCCGCTCGCAGCTAAGCGCGCTGTCATCAGAGCCCGGCATTAAGATAAGTAGAAGTGACGGTTCGAATGAGACGACAGCGTATGGTGAACTGGCGTTGCCCCTGCCAGGTGGGATAGGAGGTGGATCTGTAGTCGGCACGCCCGAGGCTATAGCAACAGGGCTTAATAAGGTTGGGCTTGTGTCGGTAACGCCGGATGACATTATAAGCAGCGTAGAGGGCACAGGGGTGATGGAAGAGGCGACCCTTCTTTCAACTCTTACTCGTTCTCAGTTAGGTGCGTTATCGTCTGAATCAGGGATAAAGACGATTACAAGGATAGGCACAGTGCCTTCTTTGAAAAGTGGCGAAGTGGTTCTGGCAGTGCCGTCTGAGATAGGCGGAGGGTATATAAAAGGTAAACCGGCTGTTATAGTAGAGGGTTTGAACAGCGCCGGTCTTGTGACGGTGACCGCGGTTGACGTGATAAACGCTTCCATGGAGGAAGAGGCACGGCGTGCCTTTGCCTGGATGCCGATTGTTTGCGGCGTAGTTGTTGCCGGAGCGGCCGCCGCTGCACTTGCAGGCGGCGAGGGTTCCGGCGCAAAGGGCGGGGTGAGCATACATGTACCATAAACACAGTAATGAGTAAGCGCGGATTCCCTTATGAATTCTCGGGGCATTATTGATTAAGATTTGATCTTTTGTTCCGGCCGGTCCTCTGACACTTTTAGAACTCTGCCCGCATGGCGGGTTTAATTCTCCACAGGCGCTACGCACGTTAAATGATGCAACGGCTATTTTTTTCAACTGTTATTGTAATTGACTTTTTCCTGATAATTAGATATAAATATAATAATTTATTCCTGTATGGTGTTTTAATCCTCTGCTGTTTGTGGTGGAGTGTTTACCGTTATATCAGTTTTTGACGCCTCGATGCTTGCGCTCGGTCAGTGTGTGTGTTTGATCGCAGGGTCTTATGGGGCAGGAGAGAGGGGAGGGGCAAGCAGAATTATGCAGAGGATAAACAGACCTGTAACAAGAGAAGCCGTATATTCCAAGGGCGCCCCTGGCGTCTTTCAGTTTGTAATTTCCTTCACACTCGCCGTTTTTCTTTTCATCGGTTTCAGTATAAACAACGTTTTTGCGGATAATATGGTTTCGTTATCCGGGCAAACCAGTGAGTTTGTTTTCGGTCCTGGCGACATTATGGAATTAGAGGTTTTTGGGGCCGAAGAACTTACCAGGACGGCCAGGGTAAGCTCGGCTGGATTTATAACGCTTCCTCTTTTAGGTCAGGTAAAGGTAGATGGTCTTTCAGAAAGGAAAGTGGAGGAACTGCTTGAAGTTCTTTTGAAGGAGAAATATATTAAAGATCCTCAAGTAAGCGTGTTTATCAAAGATAGCGGTTATTTTTATGTGCTTGGCAATATCAATCGCGCCCCTGGTGGTGGCCGCTTGCCTTATGTGCCTGGCATTACTTTTATGAGGGCCATAGCAATGGCCGGAGGTATAACAGAGGTCGGTAAGGCTTCCCGTGTGCAGATAACGAGGCGCACCAAGCAGGGTAACAAAATAATGAAGGTTAATTTTAATAAGATCAGGGACGGGAAGGCCGAAGATATTAATATCATGAAAGACGATATTATTTACGTGCCCGAGAGCTATTTAATGACGCTTGCAAGGGCGTTTTTCTTCAGATATACGTCTGGTAACGTAAGTGTAGGCGCAACCCCTAATACTCTAATCCCTGGCGGGCCCTGAGTTTAAGATAGAGAGAACTACATTGGCAGAAGAAAAAAACAATTCAAATAATAATGACGGCGCAGCCCATTATGGAGCGGCCTACGAAGGTGACGAGGCTCACCTAAGAGACTATCTCTATATCCTGCGTAAACATAAGTGGACGATTGTAATAACATTTCTGGCTATTTTTGCGATCACTTCGATAAAGACCCTTTCTCTGACACCTATATATTCATCGAGTACCACCATCAAGATAGACAGGGCAGCTCCAAAGGTGCTTCAGTACCAGGACTTGCTTGCTCTTGACGTCAATGGTTTGGATTTTTATGGCACTCAATCCAGGATAATCAAATCAAGGACTCTGGGCAAGAGGGTTGTAGAGGCGCTTGCGTTGTGGGAGCATCCCGAGTTCCAGAGGAAACCCAAGTCTGGTGAGGCAATAGCCGGGGCGCCTGAGAGCGAGGCTGGCATGGAAAGGCTTGTGGACTCTTTCCTGCGCGGCCTTAATGTGTCGAAGGTGAAGAACTCAAGCCTCACTATGATTACTTTTAACTCTAAATATCCTGAACTTTCAGCCAGGGTTGCTAACCAGGTAGCACAGTCTTATATTGATTTCAATCTGGAGAGCAAATATCTTGCAACCGAAAAGGCCCGGAAGTGGTTAACCGGTCAGTTAGGCGAGTTTCAGATAAAGGTAGAGAAGTCAGAAGAGGGGCTGCATAAATTTACCAGAAGTAATGGAATATTTTCTCTTGAAAAGAATGAAAACCTTGTCATGAAGAAACTTGAAAACTTGAATATTCAGCTTATGTCTGCTGAAGCAGACAGGCTTACAAAGGAATCTTATTACAGGGAGATAATGCAGTTTTCTCCATCCGATTTAATACCGGCAACATCGAGATCAGAAGAAACCGGTGGTTCGCTGATATTTGAACTCAGAAAAAGGCTTATGGATATGGAGATAGAGTATTTAAATCTTTCCGAGCTTTATAAGCCCGAGTATCCAAAACTCATAAACATGAAGATCGAGATGGACGCTCTGCACAAGATGGTTGAGAAGGAGGCGGAAAATGTCGTAAGAAGGGCTGAGGTGAGTTATAGAATTAGCCTGGAGAAGGAAAATCTTCTTAAGAGAGCGGTTGATGAGCAAAAGGAGCTGGCCCTCAATTTAAAGGAGAAGGCCATTCCGTATAATATTTTAAAAAGGGAAGTGGATACTAATAAAGAGCTTTATGACGGGCTGTTGCAAAGGGTGAAGGAGACGGGTGTGTCGGCGGGCCTTGAGAGCAGCAACGTACAGGTCGTTGACACAGCGGTTGTGCCGCGTTCACCGTCAAGGCCGGATAAAAAACGTAATATTATGCTTGGCATGGTAATGGGACTTTTTGTGGGTGTTGGGCTTGCTTTTTTCCGTGAATATTTCGATAACACCATAAAGACTCCTGAGGAGGTAACAAGACTCGTTGATCTTCCAACCCTTGGTCTTATTCCGGCATTGCAGAGTACTGTTAGTAAAAGAAGGGGAAGAAAAAACGAAAACAACGGCCTGGGTAAAGAGTTCCAGCCCGGTATAGAAGATCTTTATACCGTGTCTCAGAGTTACCCACGTTCTTCAATATCAGAGGCCTGTAGAACGTTCAGGACTTCGTTGCTTTTTTCGACCCCTGGGCATCCGCCAAAGACCATCCTCGTTACGTCGAACAACCCAAGGGAGGGTAAGACTTTTATTACCTGTAACCTTGGCATAGTAATGGCGCAGGGCGGGGCCAGAACGCTTATAATTGACGCTGACTTGAGGAGGCCTGCATGCCACAAGGTCTTTGATATTCCTAATTCTACAGGGCTTACCGACTATCTAACAGGACATGTGGAGCTTAAGGACGTTCTCGTCCAAACCCATGTAGACGGGCTTTCGATAATGCCGGCAGGACCTCTGTCGCCCAATCCTCCTGAACTGCTTGATTCAGAACAGTTTCGCACGGCTATAGAGGAACTCAAGGCACAGTTTGATTTTATTATTTTCGATTCTGCCCCTATCATGAACTTTGCCGACACGCTTAATCTGGCCAATAAGGTTGACGGTAGTATTGTTGTCGCGTACAGTGGCAGTACAACCAAGGAAAACCTCAAGAGTTCCGTTGGGCTTTTAAGGAGGGTGAATGCCCCAATCCTGGGTGTGGTGATGAATATTATTGACATAAGAAGAAATGCTTATTATTACAATTATTATTATTATGGAGAAAGGACAGAGAAGGAAACTGAAACCACGCCTTCATAGGAATCTCCTTAATGATACTAAGATTGAGTTCATGTGGAAGGAAGTGTGTAGCCTCTTTAATAATTATAGTCCTGGTTTTTTTGTCAAGTTGGATGGTAGCAGAACCCTGGTTTGCCAAGCGGGGGCTTAAGCGAGGGCCTGCTAAAGAAGGACTTTTAAGGGCAATAAAGCATGATCCTCAAAACCCGTCCTATCACTACGGTATGGGGCTTTATTATAGTAATGATCCGATCGCAAAAAAATCCTCATTAGCCTTAAATCGTTTTGTAACAGCGATTAGCCTTAACCCACTTAACTCTACATACTGGTCAGAGCTTTTTTCTCTTTATGAGGGGATGGGTGAGTCTGCCGCCTCGGAGTTGGCGCTTAAGCGAGCAGTTGCCTTGAGCCCTGCGGATTTGAAAACGCGTTGGAAGATGGTTAATTTGAAACTTCGGCGCGGTGAGTCGGACAGGGCAATTTTATTATTAAAGTCTTTGGTTGCCGACCATCCCGGTCAGACGGTGAGAGTTTTTAACTCCCTTTATTCAATTAGCGGCAGTGATGTGGGGCGTGTTTTTAAAGAGGAGTTGCCGGGGGAACTGGAGCTGGGCAGGCAATATCTTCGCTATCTAATGCGTATTAATGATTCTCGCGCCGTAAGTTCTATGTGGAAGATGTTTGACGCCAAGTTGGGCGAGGATTCCAAAATAAGACTTGGTTATATAGATTATTTGTTGTCACGTGATGAGTTCAGTGGCGCGTGGCAGGAATGGGCAAGTTATAAAGGGGTGGATAGAGATTCCGGTGAGGTTTTTTGGAACGGTGGTTTCGAAGACGTCCTTGCAGGCGGGGGCTTTGGATGGAGAATCACCCGGGTTGCCGGGGTAGATACCGGGCTTGATAATACTGTGTCTCACACAGGAAAAAGCTCTCTAAAGGTTGCTTTCAAAGGTAAGAGCAATATTTCTTTTAAGCATATAAGCCATATTGTTGCCCTTGAGCCAGGTGCTACTTATTCTTTAAGTGCTTACGTCAAGTCCGATGCCTTAACGACTGACAGCGGCGTCTATCTGGAGTTCTCAGGAATCAAAGGGTGCGGGTTTCTTAAACAAACCGAGCCTGTTACCGGTTCAAACGACTGGAAGGAGTTTGTGGTTGAAGTTACGACACCTCAGGGTTGCGGGGCCGGTGAAGTTAGAGTAAGAAGGCAGAGGAGTCGCAAGTTGGATAACCTTATAAGCGGACGCGTATGGATAGATGACGTAACGCTTAAAAGAGGTTCTTATGCCAGGCCGTTCTGAGCGTTTGTCGCAAGCCACGTGGTGCAAAGGGGTTGGCGTTAAACGCAGCTTTGATGTAGTTATAGAGGCCGGGCTTGTTCTTTTAATCGTTTTTACGGCCCTTGCTTTTGCCTCTGTTGAGTTATGGGCATACACTGTTATGGAACTGGCGGCGCTTGTACTCGTTACGCTGTGGTTCTTGAAGATGATTCTGATTGAAGGCGAGTTGCGGGTTTCATGGACGCCTTTGAATATATTGGTAATATTTTTTATTGGTCTTGTGTTATTTCAGTTGGTTCCACTTCCAGAGGGTGTTTTGAAGGTGATCTCACCTTCGGCCGGTGAGATTTATGCGGGAACGAAAAGTGCCCTGGCCCCGGCAGTGGCTGGAGGGGCGCTTGAATACGGTTTAAACTCTACTGTTTCGCTTTACCCGTATGCTACAAGGACCGAGCTTTTAAAGTTACTCTCGTATGCCGGAGTTTTTTTTCTGATTACCGGTAACTTTAAAACCGCAAGGCAAAATGAGAGGTTCCTCTGCGCCATTGTTTTTATAGGCTTTTTTATTGCCCTGTTCGGTCTTGTTCAGCATTTTTCGTGGAATGGCAAGATGTTCTGGATAAGGGAGCTTACGCACGGGGGGAGTCCTTTCGGACCGTTTGTGAACAAGAATAATTTTGCAGGGTTTATAGTTATGATAATCCCTGTTGCGTTATCGATGTTTATGATGAAGAGGGATTTGGCCGTGAAGGGGCTTTTTGGTTTTATGGCTCTTGTAATGACGGCGGCTCTTTTTCTTTCGTTGTCAAGGGGCGGGGTAGTTGCTGTGTTTGGAGCGCTCGGGGTTATGGGACTGCTGCTTTTTTTGGCAAATTATGACGGCAGTTATAAAAGAGGGATTTTAATCCTTGTTTTTTTCCTGGCTTCGTTATTGCTTTATCTTCTTTATATGGGTATAGGTCCTGTAGCAGAAAGGATGATGACTCTTGCGGACAAGGAGACTTACTTAAGTGAGGGGCGGTGGGCCGTATGGGCCGCTACCGTGTCGATTTTCAGAGATTTCCCTCTTTTCGGTACGGGCCTGGATACTTTTGAGATGGTTTTTCCTCTCTATCAGTCTGCGGATTTATTTGGTCAAGGCTGGCAAGATGCTCATAATGATTATCTGCAGCTCCTGGCTGAAATGGGGCTTGCAGGAGTTTTAGTTGTATTAGCTTTTTTTGGTTTAATCTGGAAGAGAGCTCTATCTGTGCTTTTTAACAGGCGTGCCCTGGAAAACAATTTTCTTCTGATAGGTGTTGTCTCGTCTGTTGCGGGTTTTATGTTTTCAATGATGTTAACGTTTAATATCCGTATCCCGGCCGATGCGTTACTTTTTGCCGTGATGCTTGCCATGCTGGTTAATTTAAGTAAGAAGGGTGCAAATCAAAATCAATCACGTCGTAGTTAGCTACGGGGTCTGTAAAGGCGCTTTTTAAAATAGAGACGAAGCAGGCTTTAGGGAATTAAATCCGCCATGCGGGATTAAACAAGAGGAGAGGTTTTTAGTGTGAGAGTTTTTATAGCAGGAGTGGATGGGTACCTTGGATGGTCGCTTGCTATGTATCTGGCAAAAAGGGGGCATGAGGTTGCCGGAGCTGACAATTATTTGCGTAGAGATTGGGTGCAGGAGATGGGCTCACAGTCGGCAACGCCGATTGTGAAGATGACAGATAGGCTTGAGGCATTTCGTGAGAACTTTGGAAGCAATCTTCAGTTCTTCAAAGGAGACCTTACGGACTACAACTTTATAGAAAATATTTTCAAGCATTTCAGGCCCGAGGCCATTGTACATCTGGGAGAGATGCCCTCGGCTCCTTACAGCATGATAGACGTGAAGCATGCGACATGGACACAGACGAACAATATTGTCGGGACCCTTAATATACTGTATGCGATGCGTGATGAATGTCCTGACGCGCACCTGGTTAAGCTTGGCACCATGGGAGAGTATGGCACTCCTAACATTGACATACCGGAAGGATTTTTTGAGATTGAATACAGGGGCAGAAAAGACAGGTTGCCTTTCCCAAGACAGGCCGGGAGCTGGTACCATCAGAGCAAGGTCCATGACAGTAACAACGTTATGATGGCCTGTAATATATGGGGGCTTCGTTCAACCGATATAATGCAGGGAGTTGTATTCGGTTCCAGGATTGACGAGATGGGTGAAGACGAACGTATGGTGACAAGGCTTGACTTTGATCAGAGCTTTGGCACGGCGATTAATCGTTTCTGTTGCCAGGCAGTTATTGGAGAGCCTATAACGCCATACGGAAAGGGCCATCAGAAGCGTGGTTTTTTGCCCTTGCGGGATTCTATGCAATGCCTTGCCATTGTAGTTGAGAATCCTCCTGAAGTGGCTGAATACAGGGTGTTTAATCAGTTTGAAGAGGTCTACGATATTACGGAACTTGCTGAAAAGGTCAGAAAGGTCGGTACGGACATGGGACTTGACGTACACCTTAGGAATCTAACTAATCCAAGAAAGGAACTTGAAGAACATTATTTTAACCCCGACCACCAGCACTTGCTTGACCTTGGTTACAAGCCAACGCATGACGTGGAAAATGAAGTGCGCATTATGATAAATGATTTAATAAAGTATAAGGAACGGATAGTTGCCAGGAAAGAGGCCCTTATACCTGATATTAGATGGGACGGACGCAGGGAGAAGGTAGATTATTTGTCTGGACAGACAAAGTTAAAGGCAGTAAATCAGGGAAAGGATAGTTAAAGGGATGGGTAGCGTAAGAAGTGTGCTTATTACCGGTGGTTGCGGTTTTATAGGAGTAAATCTTGTTGGATTTCTGCTTTATAAGGGCGCATTTAATATAAGGGTGTTGGATAACCTGAGTGTAGGCACCAGAGAGAACCTTGCCACAGTAACGGCAAAACACGGTAGCGCGGTGGAAGAGGTTTCACCGGAAGATAGTGTGCCTGCCGCCTTTTCCGGTACTGTACAGTTAATAACTGGGGATATACGCGAAAGGGAGAGTTGTCAGAGGGCGACAGAAGGCATGGACGTGGTTATCCATCTTGCTGCACACGCAGGTGTCATTCCATCGATAGAAGACCCGTTTTTTGATTTTGAAGTGAACGTTCTTGGCACGTTAAATCTGTTAAACGCTTCTGTAGAGCAAAAGGTCGATAGGTTTATCCTTGCTTCGTCTAATGCGCCGGTTGGTGACCAGCCTCCTCCTATGAACGAAGGGTTGGCTCCGAGACCACTTTCGCCGTACGGTGCAAGCAAGCTTGCTGGCGAAGGTTATTGTTCGGCTTTTTATGGCTCATATGGGCTTAAAACCACCGTTTTAAGATTCTCAAACGCCTACGGTCCGTATTCTCTCCATAAAAATAGCGTAATATCAAAGTTCGTAAAGGATGCTTTGATAGAAGAAAGGTTGATTATCTACGGTGATGGTAAACAGACCAGGGACTTCATACATGTTGACGATCTGTGTCACGCAATCAATTTATCTATTAATTCTTCTGTTTGTGGTGAGACGTTTCACCTTGGTACGGGCAGGGAGACGAGAATTGCCGACCTTGCGGAACTTGTGCGTAAGCAGTTCGATGAGAAGGTAGAAATCGTTTTTGAGCCTGCAAGGGCAGGGGAGATAATTAGAAATTTCTCTGATGTGACAAAGGTCAGAGAAGCGCTTGGTTTTTCGGCAAAGGTTGGTATCGAAGACGGGGTCCGGCAGGTAGGGGAGTGGTTCATCGAGCAGGGGATAAAAAAAGTGCAGTCGACTCAAACACTATCCGGTAGCGAGTAAGGCAGGGGCATTCGCACCAGGTTAAGTTATAGATATGTATTGAATGAAGGGAGTTTGTATGGGTTCAGATGCTAATAAAAAAACAATCGTGATTGTTACAAATATGTCATCAAAGCCCAGGAGGATGGTTCCAACCCTTGATGGCGCGGTGCAAAGGTCTGTAAATGTTTCTCGTTTCCAAAGATTTAAATCCTTGGGCAGCAACTTTAATGTCCATGTCCTTGGGGACATGCGCCCTGAATTAAGGCATATTATGAACGATGTTGTCGGAAGACAAAAGAGCGTCTATTCTTCTATGGTTCAAAGTAAGGGCGAGTATTGTGCAGGCAGAGCCGCAACCGTTGTCGCACAAGATGCGTTCAAGGCTCGTTGATTTTTACAGGGACGACGTCCGGGAACTGGAGGAGTTGATTGACGGGAAGGTTCCCTGGCAAGAGTTTCACACCGTTTGAAGGAGAAAGTTCGGATGAGCATGGATGCAGACAAAAAAACAATCGTTATCTTTGCCAGCATGACGTCACAGGTTAAAACCACGACGAAAACCCCTGAAAACATTAAGGGCAGGTCCGTAAATGTCCCGCGGTATCAAAAGCTCAAGTCCCTGAGCAGCAAATATAATGTTTATGTCATGGGACAAGTGCGTCACGAGTTGATACCTCTTATGAGTGCCGTAAAGCTTTGTCCCGGAAGAGGTTATTATCTTTTTTTGCTGATATATCCTTTCTGGGCGCTTTGGGAACTTTACAGGCTTGGCAAAAGAGAAAAAGTACAAGCGGTGGGTACGATAAGTATTACCCCTTACGTAATAATCACTGGTTTCCTCGCTAAATTGTTAGGGTTTAAATGGTTTGTCAATATAACTGATGATATTAGATTGCCGGCGGAGACAATCCGCCATAATAAGGGCTTAAAGTACCGTATCCTATACATATACTTTAAGATTTACGGTTTTTTTGCCATAAAGTCTCTTAAATTTGCCGACCTGATCATAGTCGGGGTGCTGCCGGATATGCTCTATGAATACGGTTTGGATCCTAAATCCGAGAAGGTGCTGCTTACCACAAACGGTGTCGACCTGAGCGCTTGCAAGCCGATACTTCGAAGACAAGGCAACGGTACGTTTACTATTACCTATATAGGGACTCAAACAAAAGGTAGAGATGTCGGAGTACTGCTTTCTGTCGCATCTCATCTTAAGGAAAGGGGACTGGAGTTCCGGTTATTTCTGGTCGGTAAAGTGAATGAAGAAAACAGGCAATGGATTGAAAGGGAGCTGGAATCTCGTGATTTAACGGATGAGGTAACCTTGACAGGCAGAGTCAAGCACGCCCGGGCTCTTTCGATACTGGACGAGTCGGATGTATGCTTTTCTCTTCTGTCGCCCGACGTCATAGGTCATCAATATATTTATCCCGTGAAGGTTTTCGAGTATCTGGCTATGGGTAAGGTCATAATTGCCACAAACCTGGGGGGTACCCGGCAAATAATAACCGACAGAGAGAACGGTATGTTGGTCTTCCCTAACGATGCCCGGAAGATAGCCGATATTATATCGGAGATATACGATAACCCCGGTTTAAGGAAAAGAATTGAAGAAAACGCAATGGAATCCGTCAAACAATACGATTGGGAAAAGATTAACGCCGAGGTTATTACGGAGATAGAGAGACTTCTCGGTAACTCCGTGGCATATTGAAATGATGAAGGTCTTATGTTACTGATACGTGCATTGAAGAGAGCTTTATCGGTTGTAGATATTCTCGACCGGCTGGATGTCGGGCGCATATGGCCGCTTAGTATGTTGTCGGTAGACACCAAGAGGCTTCTTGTAAGGAAGATTTTCAACTTGTTCAGCCCTCTTGTTACACCTATAAGGGTGCAGGGCCTGTTGTTTGACATGCCTAATATTATTGAATATGGGTTGAAAAATTCTGAGTCTGGATTCCTGAAAATTATGAATAGTTACCTTAAGCCCGGGATGGTAGTTGTTGATGTCGGAGCAAATATAGGTTACCTCACTATTATTGCTGCCAGGCTTGTAGGACCGGAGGGAAAGGTTTATACCGTAGAGCCCGATAAGAGCAACTTGAAGTTTATTAAGAAAAATATCCAGAACAATGGGTTTGACAACATAGAGGTGCTGCCATGCGCTGCAGGAGCAACAAGTGGTACCAGAGAGTTCCACCTTTATGGAGAAGGCAACCTTGACAGCTTCTATGCCCGTCCTGACTTGCCTGCTCTTGAAACCGTAACAGTGGATACGGTCCGGTTAGACGATGTTGTGAAGTGCAAGGTCGATTTCGTGAAGATAGATGTTGAGGGTGCAGAGATAGAGGTGCTTCTGGGGATGGATGATATCCTTGCGTCCAACCCGGATATCCGTTTGATTGTAGAGTTTAATCCTTCTTGCTTGCAGAGTGCGGGATACCCACCAGAAGAGTTGCCGAGGTTTCTGATGGAAAGGGGGTTTGCTCTTTCTACCATAGACAAGGCAGGCTGTACGCCGCTGGATATGGATAGGGCTATTTTAATAGCAGAGAGAAAACTTTCAAAGCGATTTGGTCATGTGGACATTTTTGCTGAGAGGGTTGAGAGATGAGGATGGAGAGCGAAGGGTTATATGCAGATGCAAATGCGAGACCAAAAGTTAAGTCGTTAGACTTTTTGGTAATCGGCGCAGCTAAATCAGGCACCACCTCGCTGTTTTACTACCTTAAGTTCCACCCCAAAATCTATATGCCTTCGGATAAGGAGGCGCCATTTTTTTGTAAAGATGAATGGTTCAAACGGGGATGGGAACAGTTTGCTGGTAGATACTTCCCAAATGCACCTTTGGACCTGCTGTGGGGTAAAATAAGTCCCCGGTACATGGCAGACCCGAGGGCTCCTGAGAGAATTTTCAGGCAAATGCCAGGGGTAAAGCTGATCGCATTGTTGAGGAATCCTATAGATCGAGTCCTTTCAGACTACCGAATGTTTGTTAATAGAAGCCGAAGCAGTCTCCCAGTTTTTAAAGATTTTATTGCAAGTCAAATTCATGAGGAGGATATGGTAAGGTCACGAAATCAACCTCCGGATAATATAGAGTGTCTGCATAAGAATTCTGCTCTTAAGCAAGGAGAATATGGACGAATTTTGAAGGGTTTTTTGAGATATTTTCCCCGAGAACAGTTGTTGATTATCTTCAGCGATGACCTGGAACATAATCCACAATCCATTTTGGATCAGGTGCTCGCTCACATAGGTCTTGAGCCTGGTTTTTCTCCGCCTAATATTGGAA
Organism: uncultured bacterium; assembly: GCA_965371305.1. Classification (GTDB taxonomy): domain Bacteria; phylum Desulfobacterota; class GWC2-55-46; order GWC2-55-46; family DRQE01; genus CBDUXY01. The sequence continues at coordinate 7,734 of CBDUXY010000012.1, read as the reverse complement.
AGCGTTACAATGTAGGGGGAACAAAGCTACGGTTCCGGAACTTAAGATCCACTGTAAGAAAAATCTATCCCTTAAAGTTGCTCTGGAGGATGTTGCCGGAGAATAGGAGGGGGGTTATCAAACTTTGGTTTAATACCCAAGTAAAAACTGTACAGGAGGCGCCGCAGGAGTTGCCGCAGGAGTTGCGCACACTGCTCGTTGATTTCTACAGGGACGATGTCCGGAAACTGGAAGAGTTGATAGACACGAGGGTTCCATGGGAGGAATTTCACTCACTAACCCCGGTTTAAGGAAAAGAATCGAAGAAAACGCAATGGAATCCGTCAAACGATACGATTGGGAAAAGATTAACGCCGAGGTTATTACGGAGATAGAGAGACTCCTCGGTAACTCCGTGGCATATTGAGGATATAAGGTTTTATGTTACTATATCGAGCGCTGAGAAAGGCCTGGTCGGTTGTAAATAACCTTGACCGGGTAGATGCGGGGCGTGTATGGCCCCTTAGCATGTTATCGGCAAGAACCAAGAAGACTCTTGTCAGGAAGTTCTTTAAGCTGTTCACCCCTTTCCTGTCGCCGACAAAAGTGGATGGGCTGGTGCTGGACATGCCATATGTTATTAAATACGGACTAAAGGGGGTTGAAGACGACACCAAAAGGGTTATGGAGAGTTGCATTAGGCCGGGCATGGTAGTGATCGATGTCGGGGCCAATATAGGCTACCTTTCGTTATTGGCAGCAAAGTTTGTAGGGCCGGAGGGAAAGGTGTACGCCCTGGAGCCGGGTCGTAAGAATTTAGAGTCTTTGAGGAAAAATATTGAGAATAACGGGTTTGGCAACATAGAGGTACTACCATGCGCTGCCGGCGCAACAAGCGGTCCCAGAGAGTTCCACCTCTATGGAGCAGGTAACCTCGATAGTTTCTATGTCCGTCCTGATTTGTCTGCTCCTGAAACAGTAACGGTGGATACGGTCCGGTTAGACGACGTTGTGAAGTGCAAGGTCGATTTCGTAAAGATCGATGTTGAAGGTGCGGAGATAGAGGTGCTCCGGGGGATGGATAATATCCTTGCGTCCAATGAGGAAATACGTCTCATTATAGAGCTTAACCCCATCTGTTTGCAGAGTGCTGGACACCTTCCCGAAGAATTGCCTAAGTTTTTGATCGAGAAGGGTTTTTCCATTTTCATCCTGGACAAAACAACTAAGACCCCGGTGGATATGGATGAGATTGACAGTATGTTGAAGAATGATTCTTTAAAGTCGCTCGGTGGATATGCGAATATCTTTGCAGAGAGGACGAAAGGGTGAGACAAGATCATGAATTATCTTCCTCGGATTCAAAAGTGACGGCAAGAGTCAAGCTGTTAGACTTTTTGGTGATCGGCGCCGGCAAAGCCGGCACCACATCGTTGTTTTATTACCTTAAGTCTCATCCGAAAATCCACATGCCTTTCAATAAGGAAGCGCCTTTTTTCAACAAGGACGAGTTGTTTGAGTTGGGCTGGGAAAAGTTCGCTGCCAGGCATTTTTCACATGCGTCTATTGATGGCAAGCTCTGGGGAAAGATAACTCCTCAGTATATGAGAGACCCGAGGGTTCCTGAAAGAGTTTTTAAGCAAATGCCGGAAGTGAAATTAATAGTGCTGTTGAGAAATCCGGTGGATCGCGCCTTTTCACACTATAGGATGCATTCGCGTAGCGCCTCAAAACCTCTTCCTCCTTTCAAGGATGTGGTGATAAGTCAAATGCGCGAGGAGATGCTGGCAGAGTCGCGAGCTCGGCGAGCAAAGGGGTCCTTTAATTCCATTCTTGCTCAGGGCGAATATGGAAGGATTTTGAATGATTTTCTTAGATATTTTTCACGTGAACAATTGTTGATTATCTTTAGTGACGACCTGAAACGTGACCCGCAATTTGTTCTGGATCAGGTATTAGTTTACCTGGGATTGGAGCCCGGCTTTTCTCCACCCAATATCGGAAAGCGTTATCATGTAGGGGGGACTGAAAGCCGATTTCGACGTATAAAGACTGCCGCAAGAAAGCTCTATCCTGTAAAAATGGTCTGGAATATGTTGCCTGAGGATAAGAGGGGGGCTATCAAACTTTGGTTTAATACCCAAGTAAAAACTGTACAGGAGGCGCCGCAGGAGTTGCCGCAGGAGTTGCGCACACTGCTCGCTGATTTCTACAGGGACGACATTCTGGAGCTGGAAAAGTTGATAGATACAAAGGTTCCCTGGGAGGAATTTCACTCACTGTCCAACAATAAAAAGCTATTAAGTAAATAAACACTTTTAGCTCAATAAATGCAAACTATGAAGAAATCTTCTTCTTTTTTTTATTCAAGCGCAAAGGGCGTTTTTTGGCTGGGAGGGGGGCAGATATTCGGCCAGGTAGTACACCTCTTTGTGCGCATCGTACTGGCACGTTTACTGCTTCCGGAAGACTTCGGCCTGATAGCCATGGCGATGGTGGTAATCACCTTCACGGAACGTCTTTACCATATGGGGTTCTCAGCGGCGCTGGTCCAGAGAAAGGACCTGACTGACGCCCATCTATCAACGGCCTTCTGGAGCAACGTCCTGATTGGGATTTTTGCTTTTATTTGCCTTGCATTGTCAGCTCCGTTTATAGCCGCACTTTTTTCTGCCGAGAAGCTTTCTTCCGTCATTATAGCCCTGAGTGTAAGTGTTATACTATCGTCTCCCACGCCCACCCTGGCCGCTCTGTTCAGACGAGACTTTGCCTTCAAGGCGTTGGCTGTACGCAGGATAGGCAGTATGGTTGCCGGAGGGACTGTAGGTGTGATCCTCGCCCTTAATGGCTTCGGCGTATGGGCCCTGGTCGGGGAGTCTCTGGCAAGGAGTTTTATCGGCTCCGTTTTGCTTTTCTGGCAATCAGGGTGGAGACCGAGTTTTGTTTTCGACCGCGAGGCCTTTAAAGACCTATGGTCGTTCAGCAAGCCTTTAATCGTCACGCGCTTCATAACCTTCTTTAACCGCAACCTTGACACCATTTTAGTAGGCAAATATCTCGGGGTAGCTTCTCTTGGGTTCTATAATCTCGGCTATCAGTTTGTACTCTTGCCGTTAACGTACATATCACGCTCCACGTCCAGGGTGCTCCTTTCAACGTTTTCAAAACTCCAGGGCGAGGAGGTCCGATTACGGGACGCATACCTTAAGTCGACCCAATTGGTAACCTCCATCACCTTGCCGATTATGACGCTGGTTGCGCTGAGTGCCCCCACCCTTATCCCTGGTCTTCTGAGTGATAAGTGGATACCCGCTATCCCCATTATACCTTTTATGTGTACGATCGGAGTCGTCAGGTCAATTAACGGGCTGGTGCCTACGGTTTTTATGGCAAAGGGGAATACAGGCAGTGTTCTTCGGTGGGTCTCGATAAATACCGTCGGCAATACTGTTGCGTTTGTGATAGGATTACGCTGGGGAATTATAGGGGTGGCAATTGCCTATGCAATATCAAGTATTATTATGAGCATTATTTTATTGCCGTCCCTGTTCAAGGTCCTTGGAATCGGCTGGACGCATTTTTTGAAAGTGCTTTCCCATGCTTTTTTCCAAACGGCCATTCTTGTGGTACTATGGTATGTCTTTGGAATGATTACAAGCTTATTTAACATTGAGCCCGGTCTCCTGAAGGTGTCGGTGCAGATATGTGTTACAACCGGGATTTATCTGTGGTCTTCATGGAGGTGGAACCCCGTATGGAAGGATGCCGTGTCACGTTTTGCATCAAGGAGAAGACAAGCGTCTCAAGCGTCGTAGTTTTCAAAAAGGGAGCATTCGAACAATATTTAAAATCGTCTGTAAGCGGTCAAGATATCTTAAGTACAGGTAGGAAATAGAGATGAGAGCAGGTAAATTAATAAAAAGGGTGGCAGGGGGTCTGTCTCCCCAAAAAAAGCGGATTATCAGTAGATTTCTCGACCGTTCTTCTATTGGAAGGGCAATACTCAGGTGGTATGCGATAGACCCTTTTGACGTATTTATTATTTCCTTTCCGAAATGCGGACGTACCTGGCTATGTTGTATGCTAGGGAAGGCTATGGCTCTGCATTTTAACATTCTGGATGAGAATTGTATTAACCTGGAGGGTCTTGCCAGGGAATGTCCCGAGATGCCTTATATTAAGCCGACGCATGACGAAAATCCGCATCTGAAAATTCCGTCGGAGTTGATAGCGGATAAACTTCAGTATAGAGGCAAAAAGGTTATTTTGTTGATCAGGGATGTAAGAGATGTGCTTGTATCGAATTTTTTTCAGGGTACAAAAAGGGAAAAATTTATTGCTGAAAGAGATATCCAGGATATCTCATCATACATACATTACGAGCGAGGCAGCGTAGACACCTTCATCACTTTTTACAATATATGGGATAAGAACCAATGTGTCCCTTCTAATTTTCTTCTCGTCAAATACGAAGATTTACATCTGGAACCTCACAGAGAGCTTGAGAAGGTGTTTGACTTCCTGGGTCTTTCAGACATATCGGACGGCGTTATTAACGAGGCTGTTGAATATGCGCGGTTTGATAATATGAGAAGAATGGAAGCGCGTGGAACTGCACAAACCGATAAGCTAAAGCCGGGAGATAAAAGCGACCTTGAGTCCTATAAAACCCGCAAAGGGAAAGTAGGTGGTTTTGAAGAGTATTTGAGTAAAGAAGATATAGAGTTTATCAACCGTAAAATGGAGGAGTTATCTCCATTTTACGGTTATAGGTAGTCGTATATAACGCCAGGCTTGTGCATGAGGTGTGGTGGTTTGTAGAATGTTTGCCCGGGGTATATATGAAGACTGTAAAATTTGAATACGACAATTATAATTATATAGACAGGCAACTGCCGAAGTATGAACAGTTTGAGAACGGTTCGGGGCATTGGAACGAGAAGTGGAAGGTAATGGAGCCACTGATGGGTAATATAGATGACTCTGTGTTGGTTGACCTTGGCTGCTCGATAGGCAGTTATACTTTGAAGACCAGGTGTAAGACGAAGATATCCGTGGGGATAGATTTTTCTATCAACTCGCTGCGTTCGGGGAAGGAGCTTGCCGCAAAGGAGGACTCTCCAGGCCTTGCATCCTTCGTGTGTGGTGACGTGAGTCGGCTATGCATCAGAGATGAGAGCGTTGACGTGGTCTTGGGAGTGGATATTGTCGAGCACCTGCCTCCTCCTGTATTGCGCTCAATGCTTGAGGAAGCCTTCCGCGTATTGAAAAAAGGAGGGAGGGTCGTATTGCACACATACCCGGCAAGGTACAGCTTCTTCTTTTTCAGGTTGAATAAATACACGCCGTTGGCCGTTCCGGCACTGTTGCTTCCTGCCGCATTGGTTTCAGGCTATCTTGAGTTCATCCTCCGATGCTTAAACGGCCTGCGTGGTATTAAGTCAAGGATTAAGGGATATTCGAAAGAACAGTCACATTGCAACTGTCAGACACCCGGTGGGTTGGTCTCTCAAATGGAGGGAGCCGGCTTTGTTATAGAAAAGGTGTTTTGTGAAAATACTTACTCTGAATACGAAAGGACTTCTTTTTTGAAGATGTGGGAGAAGGGCATGAGGGGGCATGAAGTAACTCAGAACAATATTTACGTATCCGGGGTGAAAAAATAGCTGTGACAAGAATATTGTACGTAATAGAGACCCTGGGTATCGGTGGCGCTGAAACACAGTTACTAAAGCTTCAAGGGTATATGGATAGGGAGCGGTTTGAAAGTCATGTATGTTATCTTTACGGTTCCTCCGATTTAGTCCCTGATTTTGAAGAACAAGGTGTTGAGGTCCATTGTCTCGCCCTCAAACACAGACATCAGTGGTTACGAGGTATAATGCGTCTTACTGCTCTTGTTAGAAAAATTCAACCCGACCTGATCCATACATCTTTATTTAATTCGAACCTGATAGGAAGGTTTGCGTCCACCATAACCAGAAAACCTCTAATCTGTAGTCTAACAAGCACTAATTACGAACCTGTCAGGTATGAATATGAAAGTATCAGTCCTTTTAAGCATAAGATAGTAAAGTATATCGATAGCATAACCGGTAGAATCTTTGTTGACAGGTTTATTGCGGTAACTCCTTTTGTCAAGGAGTCTATGGTCAGGCGGCTTGGTCTGTCTGCCGGAAAGATAAGTGTTATTGCGAGGGGGCTTGACGGGATGCTTGCAGGCACAGACGGGTGCGAGCCACCAGATGACCTGCGCGATGTGCTAAGAGGCAGGTGGCCTGTTCTAATTAACGTAGGACGCCTCGTGGAGCAAAAAGGTCACTCGTTTGTGATAAAGGCTGTAGGCATTTTGAAGCAGAAGTATCCAGGTATTATTTTGCTTGTTGCAGGAGGCGGTCCTCGTGAAAACGAATTAAGAGGACTTATAAACGAACAGGCCCTGGATGGAAATGTGGTGCTCCTTGGGGTACGAAGGGATATTAAAGAGTTGCTTGCCGTTTCGGATATTTTCGTATTTCCTTCCATATATGAAGGGGCGGCCAACGCGATTGTCGAGGCAGCAGGCATGGGAAAGCCCTGTGTGGCATTTGACACACCTAATTTGAAGTCTGTTGTGACAGAGGAATTCTGTCGCTTCAGCGAACTTGGCTCGCCTGAGTCGCTTGCTAAAGAGATTGATTGGCTCTGCAGTAATAAGGATAAGTGGCGGCAGATGGGTATGGTGGCGTCGAACTGGGTGTTAGAGCATAACAACTTCGATAATATAGCGAGGATGACGGAAGAGCTTTATGAAAAGGTCGTCTCAGGTGCGGTGGTGGATGTCGGATTATAAGATACTCCACATACTGCCTCACCTTAAGCGTCGCGGTGCGCCTGTTACTTCATCCGATTTGTTTTTTGAACTCCGCAGACGTGGGCTCGGGGGAAAACTGTTGGTTATCTTTTCCGGGCAGGATCAGATAGGCATAAGCAACGACCCTGATGTTGTATGTCTGAAAGTGACTGGTGGAACGATTTCGGCGGTAAGGTCTTTGAAGGCGTTTATCTCACAATACGTCCCGGACATTATTCTTGCCCACGGGGGTGAGCCCTTTAAGTACGCGGCCCTTGCCAGAGGACGCAGGAAGCGACCGTTTCTTATATACCGTAAGATAGGTCTCAGTGATATGTGGCTTAAGAGGCTTCGCCGCACGAGGCTTGTATTTCACAGTAAACTTTTAAAGTCTGTTGATGCGGTTATCTCAATAGGCAAAGGCACGAGAGATGAACTCGTAGATCTTTTCCATGTAAGTCCGGACAAGATATCAGTTATTTACAGGGGATACGGGATAGGAGATTTTTCTTCTTCCCCTGACGCAAGAGCAAGAGTCAGAGCAGAGCTTGGGATCTCCCATGGCGTCTCTGTGCTCATATCGGTGGGACACTTGGCCTGGGAGAAGAACCATAGAACTATGCTCAGGGTCTTAAAAGCCCTGAAGACGGATTTTCCCGAAGCTGTGCTATTGCTCGTCGGCGACGGCCCGGAAAGAGAGTCCCTTGAAAGGTACGCCGAGGAACTCGGTCTTGCCGATTCGGTCATATTTACCGGAAGCCGTTCTGACGTTCCGGAGCTTTTGAAGGCTGCCGATGTGTTTCTTTTGACAAGCCTTACCGAAGGAGTCCCGGGCGTGCTCATAGAGGCAGGACTTTCCGGGTTGCCGTGTGTGACCTGGGACGTCGCGGGTGCAGGGGAGGTTGTGCAGGACGGGGCTACGG
>CBDUXY010000011.1:0-27556 GCA_965371305.1 uncultured bacterium | reverse complement strand
ACATGACCTGAACCTGTCAAAAAACCTGCACTACGGCTTAATCAATAGCTTCTTCTTCCTCTTCCCGCTCAAACAGAAAACCCCTTGCCTGCCCAACCAAACAAACCGAGCCTGTTATACACACCGTGTCCTCGGGCTTTGCAAGTTCAAAGGCCTTATTTATTGCGTCCCCCACCTGCTCGACCTCCATCACTTCAAGCTCGTCAATACCTTCAAAGGTTTTTAACTTCTCTGCAAGTAAATCCGTCGGCGCGCTTCTTTCGTTATCAGCCCTCGTAAGTATTACCGTATGGGTAAGGGGATACAGGCCCCTTACGATTCCAACGACGTCTTTATCCTCCATCACCCCGAGCACAAGGAAAAGCCTGCCCATGCCGTATTCCCTAAGTACGTTAGTCAGGGCCGTTGCCCCCTGCTCGTTATGGGCGCAGTCAAGCACGACCGCAGGGCTCATGCCTATTATCTCGAATCGTCCGGGAAGCCAGGATTTTGCTACGCCGCGCCTCCTGACGGGCCGTTCAACTTCAACGCCTTTCTTCAGAAGCGCTTCGAGGGTCATCAGGGCGCAGGCGGCGTTCTTAAGCTGATGAGCGCCCTTCATGTTTACGGAAAGCGCCCACATGGGCTTCCCTGTGCTGTAGAAATCAAAGAGAAAGTTGTTTGGCTTGACATAAAAGTCGCGTCCTTCAAAATAAAGCTCAGCACCTTTTTCCTCTGCCACTTCTTCTATGGCGCGTCTTGCGTCGTCGTTGCCATCTTCAATGCAGGCAACAACTTGTCCGCCCTGTTTTATGATTCCCGCCTTTTCCTTTGCAATATCGTAGAGACTTTCACCCAGGTAATCCGTATGGTCAACGGCAATGCTTGTTATGACAGAGACAAGCGGATTAAGTACGTTTGTCGCGTCAAGCCTGCCTCCCATGCCAACTTCGACAACGGCCATCTCAACCCCCTTTTCCCTGAAGTACTCAAAGGCAAGAGCAGTTGTAAACTCGAAAAACGTCGGCCTGTCGTTTTCATCTTCAAAGTTCTCATCAATTAACACCCGCATGCGGCGGGCAAGCCTGACTATGTCTTCGTCGGTTATCTCGCTTTGACCGACGAAGTCGCCCGTCTTTATGCGCTCGTTAAAATTCATCAAGTGAGGTGACGTATACAGGGCTGTTTTCATCTTCGCCTCTCTAAAGGCAGAATCAAGGAACGTTGCCGTCGTGCCTTTGCCGTTTGTGCCTGCAACAAGTATTGAGGGGTAGGCAAGGTGCGGGTCGCCGAGCAGGGAGAGGAGTTTCTCTGTCCTGTCAAGTCCCGGTTTTATGCCGCTTGCCGTAAGGCCGTAAAGATATTGAAGTGTTTCTTTTATGTCGTCTTGAGTTAAAGTGTCTGACGTGTTTGACTCAGTGGTTTCCATTTTTCCCCGGAGAATTGATTTTATTATTTTATTTTTAAAAACATATCGCTACTGAAGAAACCAACAACCCCGCAGCAAAGCTGCGGGGTTGGATCAATTAAAATCGTAAAAAAATAAATCTTCCCTCAACAAATTAACCCTCAACAGTTTAACAACGATAAAGGAGGGAGGAGGTAAAAAACAACCAGGCTCTTTACGAGCACAAGCCGCGGAGCTTACAAAAAAGTTAACCCGTAAGCATCTCTATGATCTTCGAGAGAGTGGCTTTCATATGTTTGCGCTCGACTATCATGTCTATCATGCCGTGTTCAAGCAGGTATTCCGCCCTTTGAAAACCCTCGGGCAGCTTCTGGCGTATTGTCTCCTGAATAACCCTGGCCCCGGCAAAACCTATGAGCGCCCTGGGCTCCGCCATTATCACGTCTCCGAGCATTGCGAAACTTGCGGTAACCCCGCCTGTCGTTGGATCCGTCAGGACGGATATGTAAGGCACGCCCGCGTCCTTAAGCCTGCCGATTGCGGCAGAGGTCTTTGCCATCTGCATGAGCGAGAGGGTGCCTTCCTGCATCCTTGCCCCGCCAGAGGAGCTAAAGACGATTACAGGACATTTTAAATCAAGGGCAAGCTCGTAGGCGCGCGTTAGTTTCTCTCCGACAACCGAACCCATGCTGCCGCCCATAAACGAGAACTCAAAGGCACTGAGCACAACAACCCTGTCGTTTATAAGGGCCTGACCTGTAAGGACCGCGTCTTTAAAATCGAATTTTTTGTGGGCGGTCTTTATCCTGTCCTTGTACTTTTTGAGGTCTTTAAACTCAAGTACGTCAACAGGGGAAAGCGTCGAATTATGCTCAACAAAACTGCCCTCGTCCGCAACGATGCCTATCCTTTTCCTGCCTGAAATGCGAAAATGGTAGTTGCACTTGGGGCATACGTCAAGGTTGCGCTCCACTTCTTTTTTATAGATAATCTCGCTGCAGTGATTGCACTTAACCCACAGCCCGTGCGGAACCTTCACGGTTTTACCCTCTTTTTTGCGTTTTATTGAAAAAAATTCTTTTTTAAACCAGACCATATTATTTTACCCGCATGACAGGTTTAATGCCTCGTAACTTGGCTCAGAGGTTTTCCCCGACATGTTTCCTTTAGATACCCCCTGGGTTGCTCAGAGGTAGTTTACCTTATTTTACCGCAGAAAACGTAGATTGTTGATGGTATCCTTTTTTAAACACGCTATCTATCTCGCCCTTTTTATATGCCCTCATAAAGGCCTGAACCACCTCAGCGTCAAACTGAGTACCAGAGCATCTTTTAAGTTCGTCTATAGCAAACTTCTTTGTTAGCCCGTCCCGGTACGACCTTGAAGTGGTAATGGCGTCATAGGTGTCGGCAACCGAAATTATTCGCGCCATCATGGGTATCTTGTCTTTTTTCCTGCCTTCGGGATAACCCTTGCCGTCAACCCTTTCATGGTGATACAAAATACCCGGTACCATCTTTGAAAGCTGCGGAATTTTACTTAAGATTTCCTCACCAAGCCTTGGATGCGCCTTCATGGCCATAAACTCTGCGTCGTCAAGACGGCCTTTTTTCCTGAGTATTGCGTCGTCCACCCCTATTTTCCCAACGTCGTGCAATACGGCAGAGAGTTTTAACTGCTCCATATCTTCACTTGGGAGTTTAAGCTCAAGCCCGATTGCAATGCTATAACCAAGTACGCGCTTTGTGTGCCCACCCGTGTACGGGTCTCTTTTTTCTATGGCGTCGGCGAGGGCAGCGCTTGTTGCGTAAAAGGCCTCGCGCAGCTCGCTGTACAGCCTTGCGTTGTCAATGGCTATGGCCACCTGGTTTGAAAAAAGCACAAACAGGTCGCGGTCGTCTTTGGTGAAATCTCCCTGGCTTTTGTTAATAGCCTCAAGCACGCCTATGATCTTCCCCTTAATACGAACAGGCACACACAGTACACTCTTTGTCTTAAACCGGCTTTTACGGTCAGCGATTTCAAAAAATCTCTTATCAATCGAAACGTCGTTAACTATTAGCGGCTTTCCATGTCTTATCACCCATCCGGCAATGCCCTGGCCTTTTTTAAGCCGCAGCGACTTAACCTTCTTTCCCTTTGCACCAAGTGCGACCTCAAAATAAAGCTCCCCGCTTTTACCGTCTACAAGAAGGAGAGAGCCGGTCTTTGCGTCCATTAATTTTGTAATGGCGTCAATGGAGCGCTCCTTAATGATCTGCTCGTTAAGGGTCGATGAAAGTATCGCGCTTATTTCGCTCAGGGTCTCAAACTGCTCTATTTTTTTCTCAAGTAGAGTCAACGTGTCGGCCGGTTTTTCGCCTCCTGACACGGCAACTTTCTGTTTTCCCGGGGGCTGCTTTTTCAAGACCGGTATTTTCACTGGTTTGGCTGGCATAATCACCTCTAAGTAAAAGAAATATCAATAATGCTTTAAGACAAGTCGGCTTACGCCCTTAATTCAAACTATTCTACATCAAGTCCGGCTGAAATGGAAGGGGCCGTGAGTATCATTTTCGTAGCCCTACCCTTCAGGGCAAATAGCGCGTTTAAGCGTTGCCGTAAAGTCCCCGACCTTGCCTGGAATGGATTTTTTATTCTTCTGGTTTTTGGCCATGATGTTAACTATGGCGCTGCCGACAATTATCCCGTCCGCCGCGCGGCAGGCAAGGCGCGCCTGCCGAGGGGTGGAGATGCCAAAACCTACACCAACGGGAAGGTCGGTAAAACGCCTTACATGTTTTACGGCCTTATCTATACTGGTATTGGCAAGGCTTTTTCTCGCCCCTGTCACCCCTGCGACACTCACGTAATAAACAAAACCCGAGGCGTCTTCACTTACAATCTTCATGCGGCTATCATCGCTTGTAGGTGTTAGCAGGTAGATCAGGTCCAGGCCGTGTTTTTTAAGCTCAGTCTTGAACTCGCCGCTCTCCTCCGGGGGCAGGTCTACGACTAACACGCCGTCGGCCCCGGCGCGAGCCATTTCCCTTGCAAATTTTTCAGGTCCGTAAGCGAACACAGGATTGTAGTAGCCAAAAAGCACAATCGGTATGCTGGTCTTTTTTCTGACCTCCGCAACAAGCTTAAACACGCCTGCCGGGGTGGTGCCTGCCTTTAACGCACGCTCGCTTGAAGCCTGTATGGTCGGCCCGTCCGCCATCGGGTCTGAGAACGGTATGCCAAGCTCAATAATGTCAACACCTGATTTTTCTAATTCGTAAATGGTTTTTTCAGTCGTCTTTAAGTCAGGGTCGCCGGCGGTTATAAAAGCAATCAGGGCTTTATCACCGTTTTCTTTAAGCCGGGCAAAGACTTCTTTAAGTCTTGACTCGGACTTTCCTGTTTTTTTCATTTTTTTCATATATGGCACCCCAGGAGTTTCGATACTGTAGAGAGGTCTTTATCTCCACTGCCGGAGAGGTTAATGACAATCGACTTGGTAGCGGTGAGTTTCTTTGCAGCCTTCATGCCGTAGGCAAGGGCGTGGGAGCTCTCAAGGGCCGGAATGATGCCTTCGGTCTCGCAAAGCACGCTAAATGCCCTCAAGGCCTCTTTGTCGGTAATTGTTTTATAATCAACACGCCCGGTGTCGTGCAGGTACGAATGTTCCGGCCCAACGCCCGGATAATCTAAACCAGCTGAAATAGAATGGGTGTGTTTTATCTGGCCGTATTTGTCCTGCATAAGATAGCTCTTTGACCCGTGCAGCACACCGCTCTTTCCTGCCGTAATGCTTGCCGCGTGACGTCCGGTCTTAACCCCCTCGCCTCCTGCCTCAACACCTGTCATCTTTACGGTCTTGTCGTTGAGGAAAGGATAGAAAAGCCCCATGGCGTTGCTTCCGCCGCCAACGCAGGCAACGAGCAGATCAGGTAATTTACCTATAATCTTCTTTGAATCCCGCCTTACCTCGTCCCCTATTACAGATTGAAAATCCCGCACCATCATTGGGTACGGGTGCGGCCCCGCGACAGAACCAATTATATAGAAAGTATTGTTAACATTTGTCACCCAGTCGCGAAGGGCCTCGTTCATGGCGTCTTTCAAGGTCTTTGAGCCGGAACTGACAGGCACGACCTCGGTACCGAGAAGCTTCATCCGAAACACGTTTGGCATCTGCCTCTCTATGTCTTCCTCGCCCATATAGACGTGGCACTCAAGCCCGAAAAGTGCTGCGACCGTTGCCGTTGCGACCCCGTGCTGCCCTGCCCCGGTCTCGGCAATAATACGAGTCTTGCCCATGCGTTTGGCAAGCAGAATTTGCCCGAGCGTATTGTTTATCTTGTGCGCCCCTGTATGGCACAGGTCTTCACGTTTAAGAAATATCCTTGCCCCGCCTTGCCTTTCCGTAAGTCTCCGGGCGAAATAAAGCGGCGTAGGACGGCCCGCGTACTGGCGAAGCAGGTAATCGAACTCACGCTTAAACTCACGGTCGTTCTTGTATTTTTTATATGCTTCTTCAAGCTCAAGCACGGCCGGCATCAGGGTCTCGGAGATGTACCTGCCCCCGTACTGGCCAAAATGTCCGTTCTTGTCGGGATTTTTCTTGAAATCCTTTACGCAGGTTTTAGCCTTAATTTTAGTTTTAACCTTAGTCTTTGTCTGTGTCCGGGCCATATTCAATTCCCCTTACCTTTTCTATGAATTGCCTTACTTTCTCAGGGTCTTTTTTCCCCGGATGAAGCTCAACGCCGGAACTCACGTCAACACAGGCAGGCGTTACCTTTTTAATCGCCTCTTCAATGTTATCAGGATTAAGCCCTCCGGCAAGTATTATATGGCCAAAGCGCTTTGCCTCCAAAGCAAGGTCCCAGTTAAAAGTCTCGCCCGTTCCTCCGCGCGCGCAGTCGCTGTACGCGTCAAGCAGATAAGATCGTACCGGGTACTCATCAAGGCCTTCCAGGTCCCCGGCCTCTCTGACCCTTACGGCCTTAACAACCCTTCTGTTTATACCCTCGCAGTCCCCCGGGGTTTCATCTCCGTGCAGTTGTACCACGTCGAGCCCGACCACATCGGCAATGCTGTTGATGCGCTCCCTCGTCTCGTTAACGAACACGCCGACCGTAGTAATAAAAGGCGGTAACTTCTCCGTAATGACGCTTGCCATCTGAGGCGGAATAAACCTCTCGCTCTGCTCAAAAAAAACAAAACCAAGCGCGTCGGCCCCACACTCGATTGCAACGTGCGCGTCGTCAAGGTTGGTTATACCGCATATTTTTATTCCTGTGTGCATGTGTTTGTTACCAGTCTCGCCTTAAGTCAACCTGCGGCCTTAACCAGCTCGGCTAACTTTGCCCCTGCGTCCGGAGCCGTCATAAGGGCCTCGCCGACTAACGCGGCATTCACACCGGTGTCGGCTATAAGGCGTATATCGTCCGGGGTTGAAATGCCGCTCATGCTTACGACGATCTTGTCGTCAGGAAGTTTTTTCATGAGCTTTGCGGTATTGTTTATATCGGTTTCAAAGGTATCGAGGTTACGGTTGTTTATACCGATAAGCTTTGCCTCGGCCTCAAGCGCAAGCTCCACGTCAGTCTCCGTGTGGACCTCGACCAACGCCGGCATACCAAGGGAATGACACGTCATTATAAGTTCCTTTAAGAACTTCTCGTCAAGTGCCGCGGCTATAAGCAGTATCGCGTCAGCGCCGTTTGCCCTGGCCTCGAATATCTGGTAATGATGCACTATCAGGTCCTTACGAAGGATCGGAAGAGCCGTGTGCTCCCTTGCGTTTGCAAGGTGTTTTATGCTGCCTCTGAAAAAATGCGAATCCGTAAGTACACTAATCGCGGCGGCCCCGTTCTGTTCGTAAGCCCTGGCAAGCTCTCCGGGGTCGTAATCGTCGTCCGCCCGGAATTGACCTTTACTCGGGGATGCCTTTTTTATCTCCGCTATTATGCTGAGCCCCGGCTCTTTAATTGCCCTTGGAAGACTCGTAGGATCAGGCATTGTTTTTATCTTCTGGCGAAATTGCTCTATCTTGGCCCCTGTCGATGGAACCATACCAAGGGCCTCAAGTTTAAACTCCATCATCTCGTTAAGCGTTACAACATCACTCATTTTAATTCTTCTCCTTTTCACCTTTTGTTATTTCAATTAATTTTTCAAGTTTTATAAGGGCCTCGCCCGAATCAACCGCCCCCCTTGCCTGTGCAAGCCCTTCTTCAAGCGTGTCGGCAATGCCTGAGGCAACAACACCGGCTGCTGCATTAAAAAGTACAACGTCCCTTTGCGGTCCTTTTTTTCCGTTTAAAATATCGAGTATAATGCGCGCATTTTCGTCCGGACCACCACCCTTTAAATCTTCCGGCACGCACCTTTCAAGCCCGAACTCATCAGGGCTTATGTGGTAGGTCTTTATCTCCCCGTCTTTAAGCTCCGAGACCTTGGTCTGGTCTGTGAGTGTAATTTCATCAAGCCCGTCCTCACCGCTTACAACTATTGCATGCTCGGAACCGAGATTAAAGAGCACTTTGGCAAGAAAATCAGTAAGTATCGGGTCGTATACGCCAAGCACCTGACGTCTTGCTCCTGCCGGGTTGGTAAGGGGGCCGAGTATGTTAAAAAGAGTCCTTATTCCAATGTCGCGCCTTACAGGGGCCGCATACTTCATCGCCCCGTGAAGCAAGGGAGCGAACAGGAACCCGATACCAACGTCTCTCAAACACTCTTCCACGGTCTCCACTTCGGCCTCGATGTTCACCCCAAGAGAGCGCAGGACGTCAGCACTCCCGCTCTTTGACGAAACAGAGCGGTTACCGTGTTTAGCTACGGTAATGCCGCACCCGGCAACTACAAACGCCGCTGCCGTTGATATATTGAAAGTACCCGTCTCGTCGCCGCCGGTGCCGCAGGTGTCTACGATGTTTGTGGCGTCTACATCGATAGTCGTTGCCTTCTCGCGCATCACGCGCGCAGCTCCTGTTATCTCGTCTACTGTTTCTCCCTTAAGCCTGAGCGCAGTAATGAACGCGGCTATCTGAGCAGGACTTGCCGTACCTCCCATGACCTCGTTCATCACCTGTATCATTTCTTTTTCGGTAAGGTCGGCGCCCTTTACTACCTTGCCTATGGCTTCTTTAATCATAACTGCTCCCTCACTTTACAACTCATACAATATGAAAAATGCTTTTCTACCCTGTTTTCTCCCATCTTCACTGGTTTCCAATTTACGTACGAGAGAATGACTTTTTTAAACTTTAAAATAATGAATTGCTTTTTTAATGTTTTTTTCCTTTTCTGTCATTCCTGCCCGGTTACCTCAACGGCCAGGAATCCAGGTTCAATTATAATACAAAAAAACTTATCCGCAGCTTATTACGAGGTTTTCCCCGACATATTTCCTTTCGACAACCGTGCCTTTTGCTGCGTGGTAGTTTACTATTGTTTATGTTTTATAAAATTTCCAAGCAACCTCATGCCCTCTGCAGTAAGGATGCTCTCCGGATGAAACTGTACGCCTTCAAGCACATGCTCCCCCATGTCCTTGTGCCTCACCCCCATTATCTCATCCGTATCCGTCCAGGCCGACACCTCAAAACAATCCGGCAGGGTATCCGGGTCGACAATAAGCGAGTGATAACGCGTCGCCTCAAACGGCAGTTGAAGGGACTCGAACACCCCCTTGCCGTCGTGGAAAATCATAGAAGTCTTACCGTGCATCAGCCGCTTTGCCCTGACTATCTTTGCCCCAAACGCGTAACAAATGGACTGGTGTCCCAGACACACGCCAAGAATGGGCAACTTCCCGGCAAAGTTCTTTACCACGTCAACCGAAATACCGGCCTTTTCAGGGTCGCACGGGCCGGGAGAGATAACAATCCTATCAGGCGCAAGCTCCCTTATGCCGTCGATGGTTATGGCGTCATTCCTGAAAACCTTTACCTCCTCGCCCATCTCCATCAGATACTGGACAAGGTTATAAGTAAAAGAATCGTAATTGTCTATCATTAAAAGCATTTTTATCGATCATCCATCATCAGTTATTGAATAACGATTATAATACACATGAGAACATAAATAAATACTCAAGCAGAGCTTAGAAACAAAGCAGACCAAGGCGCGACGAAGGTATGGAAACGCTGCAACGACGACCAAAAAAAATAAACCGGAGAGCAACGAAGGTACGGGCAGTTACTACGCTGTGCTACTCAAGCCCGTCTCTTGCCATATTCACGGCCTTCAGCACGCCGCGAGCCTTATTCTCCGTCTCCTCGAACTCACGCACCGGGTCAGAATCCGCCACAATCCCGGCGCCTGCCTGCACATACACGCGACCATTTTTAATCAATACAGTACGAATAGTTATACACATATCCATGTTTCCTGAAAAGCCGAAATAACCGACGCATCCTCCGTAAACACCCCTTTTATTCGGCTCTATTTCTTCGATTATCTCCATTGCGCGAATCTTTGGCGCGCCTGAGAGAGTTCCGGCAGGGAAGCAGGAGCGAAGCACTGAGAAACAATCCTCTCCACTTCCGACCTTGCCGTTAACGTTCGATACTATGTGCATGACGTGTGAGTATTTTTCAATTATCATAAGCTCATCTACGTTTACGCTACCGGCCTTTGCTACACGGCCAAGGTCGTTTCGCCCAAGGTCGACTAACATTAAATGCTCGGCAAGCTCCTTGGGGTCCGCCAGAAGGTCCTTTTCATAAGCCAGGTCTTCTGCACAGTCGCCCCCTCTTGGACGCGTCCCGGCAATCGGCCTGACCGACATATCCCCGTCCTCCACCCTTACAAGTATCTCCGGCGAAGAACCGGCAAGCTCCACCCCGCCAAGCCTCATAAAAAACATATAAGGCGATGGGTTCGTTACTCGAAGCGCGCGGTATATGTCAAGCGGGCGGGTATTTAACTCTGTCTCAAAGCGCTGGGCGACAACGGTTTGGATCACGTCACCCGCAACTATGAACTCCTTTACGTCCCTCACCGCTTGCTCAAAATCTTCGCGCGGATAATTGCTCGTTACAGGCAGGTGCTCGGCAGGCACAGGACGAGGATAATCAAGAGGCGCACGAAGACGCTCAACAAGCGAATCGATCTTCTCTATTGCCTGAGCGTAAGCACTCTCAATGTCCGTGCCGTTATCTATAAAAACGTTGCAAACAACCTTTATCTTGTGCTCCATGTTGTCGAACACAAGCATGGTCTCGGTAAGCAAAAAAACCATGTCGTAGATGTTCAGGTCGTTTTTGGCAACGTCCGGAAGATGCTCTATATGGCGCACCATGTCGTAACCCATGTAACCTATGGCGCCGCCCGAGAACCTTGTCTCCCCTTCACCGTTAAGCGGGGCGCTGTGGTAGCGGGAGATAAACTCATTAAGAGCCGTGAACGGGTCGGCTTCGATTACGCTCGTCACCCCATCCTCTATGACCTCGACCTTCGTGCCACGGCTCCTTATAACCGCCTTTGGACTGGTGCCGAGAAAACTGTACCTCCCCCACTTCTCACCGCCCTCAACGCTTTCAAGCAAAAACGCTTCCGCGCCTGCGTCAACCTTCATAAAGGCGGACACAGGTGTGAGCGTATCGGCAAGTATATCGCGCACCACGGGCACTACGTTATACGCCTCGGCCCTTGAGCGAAACTCTTCGAAGTCTGGGAAATATCTGCTTTTCATAAGCTTTATAGATTAACACAGCAATACAGGAATAGTCAACCCGTATAGGGCGCGGTCTGAGACCGTTCTAACCGCCCTGAGACCGTTCTAATCGGCCTGTCGGCCTGAAAAACCGTCATAATTTGCAAACGACGTCAGGGAAACAGGGTGAATGCCGACAATTAACAAAAAAAAGGACAGGCCAAATGGCCTGTCCTTTTAAGTATAACCGGAGCATAAAATCTCCGGGGTTAGTCTTCTTTTTTAGTCTCTTTCTTTGTTGTCTTCTTTGCTGCTGCTTTTTTGGGTTTTTCCTCGCCCTTTGCTGCTGCCTTTACTTCCGGCTTTGCCTTTACGGCTTTTTTAGCTGCCGGCTTTTTGGCCTTTGGTTTCTCTTCGTCTTTACCAGCCATCTTTGAAAGAACTTTTTTGGCTGTATCGGTCGCCTTTGCAACTGCCTTCTTTTTTGCAGGCTTTTTGGCCTTTTCCGTTGCCGCCTTGGCAGCTTCAGCAATAGCGCTCTGCCCCTCGACAAGCTCTATAAGGGCCATCGGGGCCGAGTCTCCGGGCCTTAGACCTATCTTGTATATCCTGGTATAACCGCCGTTCCTGGTCTTGTACTCAGGGGCGATCTCTTCAAAAAGTTTTGTTACTATCACTTTGTTTCTCAAATAAGCCATGGCCCGGCGCCTTGCCGGAAGGGTCGCGTCCTTGCCAAGAGTAATCATACGCTCCGAGTGGCGGCGAAGCTCCTTTGCCTTTGCAATGGTAGTCTTCAGGCGGCCATGCTCAAGTAACGAATTAGTCAAATTAGCCATCATACACCTGCGATGTCCGCTTGGCCTTGAAAAACGTCTGCTGTCTTTATTGTGTCTCATTGTATTAGCTAACCTCTTTTATTATTAGTCCTTATCCTTAAGTTCAAGGGCGAGTTTATCAAGCTCCTTGCGTAGCGGAAAGCCCTCAAACTGCATACCGAAGTCGAGTTCCATCTCCTGCAGTATCTCTTTTATCTCGTTAAGCGATTTCCGCCCGAAGTTCTTTGTCCTGAGCATCTCCTGGTCGGTCTTCTGAACCATCTCGCCTATGTACTTTATATTGGCGTTTTTAAGACAATTCGCACTCCGAACCGAAAGCTCAAGCTCTTCTACCGTCTTAAAGAGGTTTTCATTAAACCAGGGTTTTTCCTCAACCGTCTCATCATCCTTTGTATCTTCTTCCTCGTCGGTTTCGTCGAAAGGAATAAACACGGCAAGCTGATCTTTTAAGATCTTCGCAGCAATTCCGACTGCCGTATCCGGCTCAAGCGCCCCTGTCGTCCATATCTCAAGGGTAAGCTTGTCGTAGTCAGTAATACGACCTACACGTGCGTTCGTAACGTCGAAGTTGACCCTTGTCACCGGCTGAAACACCGCGTCAATGAGTATTGTACCGACCGGCATATCAGGGACCTTGTTCTGCTCGGCCGGGCTGTATCCCTTTCCCGTGTCAGCCATCATCTCACACTCAATCGTCGAGTCCTTTGCAACTGTTGCAATGTAGAGGTCCGGGTTAAGCACGGTTACCGAGGGGTCACACTCTATGTCGGCGGCCGTAATCTCGCGCTCGCCTGTGACGTTGAGCCTGAGCGTTTTCGCACCCTCGGTATCAATCTTAAGCTTAACCCTCTTGAGATTCAGTATTATGTCAGAGACGTCTTCCTTTACTCCGTCTATATTGGAGAACTCATGCAGGACTCCATCGAACTTAACAGAAGTAATGGCTGCACCCTGCAGTGACGAAAGCAGGATTCTTCTAATAGAGTTGCCTATAGTAACGCCGTAGCCCCTTTCAAGGGGTTCGACTACGAACTTGCCATATGTGGCCGAAAGTTTATCGACCTCAAATTTTCTGGGTTTTATCAGCTCACGCCAATTCTTTTGCATATTACCCCCGTAAGGTAAAAAAATTTAATTAATTCAAACGCCCTATACTCTGTGTAAGAACGTAACGTATGTAAAAAAAAAATTATTTAGAGTAAAGCTCGACTATCAGATGCTCCTCAATAGGCATCGTCACGTCAACACGCTGCGGAAGCCTTGAGACAACACCCTTTAAGGCGTCCATGTCCAGGAGCAGCCACTCGGGAATACCCTTTCTTTCCGCGCTCTTCAGATTCTCCGTAAGCCTCGGAGCCTTTGTCTTTTTCTCTCCCACCTGCACAACGTCTTCGGCTGAGACCGCGTAGGACGGTATATCGACCTTCTTGCCGTTAACAGTGAAAAGTCCGTGTGTGACCATCATTCGGGCCTCGCTCCTGGAAGCGGCAAAACCAAGCCTGAAGACCACGTTGTCAAGGCGTCTTTCAAGCAGCGACATCAGATTGTCGCCGGTAACGCCTTTTATGCGCTCTGCTTTACCAAAAAGGTTCCTGAACTGATTTTCCAGAAGCCCGTACATGCGCTTTACCTTTTGCTTTTCACGAAGCTGCATGGCGTATTCGCTAACCTTGCCACGTCCGTGCCCGGACTGGCCCGGAGGATAACTCCTTCTCTCAAAAGCGCACTTATCGGTAAAACACCTGTCGCCCTTTAAAAATATTTTCATGCCTTCCCTTCTGCATATCTTGCAGGAAGGTCCGTTATATCTTGCCAAAGTTCTATCCTCCTTCTAAAGGTCCTTTATACTCTGCGCCTCTTGGGCGGCCTGCACCCGTTGTGCGGTATGGGAGTTACGTCCCTTATTAGTGTTATACTGAAACCTGCCGACTGCAGCGACCTTAGAGCCGCCTCACGTCCGGCACCAGGGCCCTTAATGAAAACCTCGATGCTCCTCATGCCGCATTCCATGGCCTTCTTGGCTGCCGTTATGGCAGCGGTCTGCGCGGCAAAGGGAGTACCTTTGCGAGAGCCCTTAAAACCCTGAGATCCCGAGCTTGCCCAGGAAATAACGTTGCCGTTAGGGTCGGTGATGCTTATGACCGTGTTGTTGAAGGTTGACTTTATATGTGCAACCCCCCTGGGTATGTTCTTTTTAATTTTCTTTTTTACGGGTCTTGCCATTTTGGAAAACTCCTCCGTTAATCTGTTGCTTAAGTCTGCGTCAGCCAGCTTGCTTAACTTAACCCACCTGGCCGGACTGCCCAATTTACTTCTTGCGTCCTGCTACCCCTCTTTTCGGCCCCTTCCGGGTCCTTGCGTTCGTCTTGGTCTTTTGACCTCGAACCGGGAGGCCTCTTTTATGGCGAAGACCTCTGTAAGTGTTAAGGTCCATAAGACGCTTTATGTTCATGGAGACTTCCTTACGAAGATCGCCTTCGACCTTACAATCGGAGTCTATAACCTTCCTTATGGCCGAGACCTGCCCTTCGGTCAGATCCAGCGCCCTGGCAGCCGGATCAACGCCGGCCTGCTCCAGTATCTTACCCGAGCTGGTACGCCCGATCCCGTATATGCTCGTAAGGGCGATATCTATCCTTTTGTTTTTCGGCAAATCAACGCCGGCAATTCTTGGCACGTTCTTTCCTCCTTGAAAACCTACAATATATCAGGGTGATTTTAATTCGTTATCCCTGACGCTGTTTGTGCTTGGGGTTGTCGCACACTACGCGAACCACACCCTTGCGCTTAATAATCTTGCACTTTGTGCACATCTTTTTTACAGAACTTCTTACCTTCATCTGATTACCTCTTATCCCCTTTTTTAATTCTTTTTTGAGGGGCGCCGAACTACTTCGACCTGTAAGTTATCCTTCCCCTTGTAAGGTCGTACGGGGAAAGCTCCACGGTGACTTTGTCGCCGGGCAGTATCTTTATAAAATACATCCTCATCTTCCCTGACACATGTGCCAGGACTTTATGACCGTTTTCAAGTTCAACCTTAAACATTGCGTTCGGCAATGTCTCAAGTACGGTCCCTTCAACCTCTATGGCTTCTTCTTTTGGCATATTCTATCTATAATCTGCTTAAAACAAACGGTCCGTCGTTTGTTATTGCAATTGAGTGTTCAAAATGAGCTGAAAGCTCTCCGTCGCGCGTAACCGCTGTCCAATCGTCTTCAAGTATCTTTATTTTCTCAGTCCCTGCATTTATCATGGGTTCAATCGCAAGCACCATGCCTGCTTCAAGCTTTACCCCGGTACCTGCCTTGCCGAAGTTCGGAATCTGCGGCGCCTCGTGAAGGTCTCTTCCTATGCCGTGTCCGACAAAGGCCCTTACCACTGAAAAACCATTAGATTCAGCAAGTTCCTGAACCGCGCTCGATATGTCGTAGAGCCTGTTGCCAACCATTGCGGTTTCTATAGCTACTTCAAGGCACCGCCTGGTTACGTCTATGAGTTTCCCGGCCCTCTTCCCGACCTCTCCCACGGCAACCGTAATAGCACTATCGCCGTAGAACCCGTCGTGGTAGACACCGAAGTCTATGCCGACAATATCGCCTTCTTTTAAAACCTTTTTATCCGAGGGCATGCCGTGTACGACTTCTTCGTTTACCGAAGTACAAAGACAAGACGGATAACCTCTGTAACCCTTAAAGGCAGCCCTGCCTTTTCTTGCCCTTAACTCTTTAACACATATATTTTCAAGGTCCATGGTGGTCATTCCTGCTGCCACCTCTGACTTTAAGACCTCAAGTACCTCAGCTACAATTAAGTTCGTCGTTCTTAACTTATCTATATCGGCTGAACTTTTGAGTATGATCGCATCCCTACTCAATTGCCTTTACTATGCTCTCTGTTATCTGATCAACGCTGCCAATACCGCTTACCCCCCTGTACTGGCTCTTTTCCGTATAAAACTCAACCAGCGGCAGGGTCTGGTCCCTGTACACCTCAAGCCTTACCGCAATGGTCTCTTCCTTATCATCGTCGCGGTGATAGAGCTCATCCGAGCACTTATCACATGTATCGATGTTCATCGGCGGATTGAATATTATATGGTACGCGGCGCCGCATCCACCGCACACCCTGCGTCCGCCAAGACGTCTTATAACTTCCTTATCCTCCACCTCTATACCGACAACTGCGTCTATCGTCATCTCATTGGTGGCAAGTGTTTCATCAAGGGCCTTTGCCTGGCCGGTATTCCTTGGAAAACCGTCCAGTATAAACCCACGGGCACAGTCGTTATGAGTAAGCCTCTCGACTATCATGTCTACGACGAGTTTATCAGGAACCAGAGCGCCGCTATCCATATAGCTCCTGGCCTCAAGGCCGATGTCGGTCTTGTCCTTTACGTTGGCCCGGAGGATGTCGCCGGTGGAAATCTGCGGGATCTCAAACTTTTCACTGAGCACCTGTGATTGTGTGCCTTTTCCTGCCCCCGGAGGACCCATGAGTATCAGCTTCATAAAGGTTTTCCGTCCCTTTGTTGTTATTTTTTCTTCAGCAGGCTGTCGTAACTACGCGTGAGCCTGTGCGACTCTATTTGCTGAGCCGTATCCATTGCCACTCCAACGACGATCAAGAGCGCGGTTCCACCGAAGTAGAAAGGTGCTTTGAACTGGGTCATGAAGATCGTAGGGAACACGCAAACCGCTGAAAGATAAAGCGCGCCCCACAGAGTGAGTCTTGATAAAATTCTATCTATATACTCGGCAGTCTTTGGTCCGGGCCTGATGCCGGGAACGAAACCACCATACTTTTTTAAATTATCCGCCACTTCCTTCGGGTTAAACTGAATAGCGGTATAAAAATAACAGAAAAATATGATCAGAGCGACAAATACGACATTATATATAATTCCGCCGGGTGATAAAAAATCATCCATACCCTCAAAAGAAGGTGCAAAGGCCGCTATGGTAGCCGGAAAAAGCAGAATCGATGATGCAAAAATAGGCGGTATAACGCCTGCAGTATTAACTTTAAGCGGCAGATGCTGCGCACCCCCGCCCATCATCTTTCGCCCGACAACCCGCTTTGGGTATTGAATCGGGATACGCCTCTGCCCGGTCTCTACAAAAACAATAAAACCGATTACGAGTATCATGATCACTGCAATCAGGATTACAACAAACGGTGCAATTTCCCCTGCGTTAACAAGGTTTATCGTGTTGCTGACAGCGCTTGGCATGTTAGCGACAATTCCTGCAAATATTATCAGAGAGATGCCGTTACCAACACCCCTTTCGGTAATCTGCTCTCCAAGCCACATGATAAATGCCGTTCCGGCAGTCAGGATTATAGTCGTGAATATCCGGAACTTCCAACCCGGATTCATGACAATCGCTTCACCCGCAGCGCCCGTCATCCTCTCAAGCCCAACGCTTATCATAAGCCCCTGAACCAGGCTCAGTATGACCGTCAGATACCTTGTGTACTCCGTTATCTTCTTCCTGCCCTGCTCGCCTTCCTTGGAGAGTTTCTCAAGGGTCGGAACAACGGCCGTTAGGAGTTGAAGTATAATGGACGCGCTGATATACGGCATAATGCCAAGCGCGAATACGGAGAACCTCTCAAGGGCGCCACCCGTGAACATCGTTGCGAAGTCCATGAAAGTACCCGCCGTTTGCTCGAAAAAACCGGCAAGGGCGTTGGCATCTATACCGGGCGTTGGTATAAAAACGCCCAGTCGATAGATTGCAATCAGCACAAGGGTCATGATTATGCGCTTTTGCAACTCACCCATATTTGAAAACTTGGAGAACAAGTCAGCTACTAACCTCCGCCTTGCCTCCGGCGGCCTCTATCTTGCTCCTGGCACTCTTGCTGAACGAATCGGCCAAAATGGTGAGTGAAACTTCTATGTTGCCGTGACCGAGCACCTTTACGGGCAGCCTGGTCTTCTTTATAAGCCCTTTTTCAAGAAGATTTTCCTTGTTAACCGTATCTCCGGCCTTAAATACTTCTCCAAGTCTACCAACGTTAAGTATTGAAAACTCTTTTTTGAAGATGTTGGTAAAACCCCTTTTCGGCAGGCGTCTTTGAAGCGGCATCTGTCCGCCTTCAAAACCCGGCCTAACGCCTCCTCCACTACGGGAGTTCTGGCCTTTGGCCCCTCTTCCGGCAGTCTTACCCTGACCGCTCGACTCACCACGGCCTATCCTCTTCCTCTTCTTTACAGACCCTTTGGGAGCCTTTAAATTATCAAGTATCGCTGTCATTTTTATTTCCCTCTAAATTCTAACTGTATGCTAAGTCTAATATATTTAAATACAACAGGCTCTCTACCGCTCTCGCTAAAGCTCTTCAACCTCTACAAGGTGGCAGACCTTATTAACCATGCCCCTTATTTCGGGCGTATCTAAAAGCACCTTGGAGCTGTTTATCTTACCCAACCCGAGGCCTGTGAGAGTCCTTTTCTGGCTCTTTTCATAACCAATGGAGCTTTTCCTCAAAGTGACCTTTATCTTTTTATCCGTTTTAGCCATTACGAAAGCACCTCTTCAACCGTCTTACCCCTGAGTTCCGCAATCATCTCGGCATTTTTAAGAGAGCTAAGGCCGTTTATCGTGGCCTTAACCATGTTATGCGGATTATTGGAACCAAGCGATTTGGTAAGAACGTTATGTATACCCGCGCTTTCCACAACCGCCCTTACGCCTCCGCCGGCAATAATTCCGGTACCTGGTGAAGCAGGCTTCAGAAGCACCTTACCGGCGCCGTAACGACCGATAATAGTGTGCGGTATGGTATCGTTAACAAGAGGTATCTTAAAAAGGGACTTCTTGGCTCTGTCCACGGCCTTTCTGATGGCGGCCGGAACTTCTTTCGCCTTGCCAAGCCCGCACCCGACGTGTCCGTTACCGTCGCCGACAACGACTATAGCGTTAAAGCTGAAACGTTTACCACCTTTAACGACCTTTGCAACCCTGTTTAGATATACAAGCTTGTCTTTTAAATCCAGCGAATTTGGGTCAATCCTTTCCAAAAAACTCCTCCTTCTTTCCTTGCTTAAAAGTTTTAATCCGTATGACAGACTTTAACACCCACGTTGTGGGGTTAAAATATTATTCCCGCTGACCTTACGCCATCCGCCAGGGCCTTTACACGGCCGTGGTAGAGGTATCCGGCGCGGTCGAAAACTACTTTTTCCACGCCTTTTTCCTTGGCGAGTTTTCCAAGGTACTCACCGACTTTTTTTGCTGCGTCGGTCTTATTAAGCTTTGCCGTTTCCTCGCGAAGCTCTTTTATCAAGGTAGAAGAGGAAAGTACCGTCTTACCCTCTCTATCTTCTACAAGCTGAGCGTATATATGCTTGTTAGTCCTGTAGACGTTAAGCCTCAAGCGCTCGGGCGTTCCGCTTATCTTCTTACGTACCCTGATCTTTCTTTTAATGCGTCCTGATATGTTTTTTGATCTAATTAACATAGTCTCTCTTATGCACCGGCCTTTCCAGCCTTACCGGCCTTTCTTAGTATGGTTTCATTTGCGTACTTTACACCCTTGCCCTTGTACGGCTCCGGCGGACGCATTGCCCTTATATCTGCTGCAACCTGACCGACCTTTTGCTTGTCAGCCCCTTTAATTACGATGTTCGTGGGTCTGGATACAACAGCGCTTATGCCTTCTGGAAGCGGGTAAATCATGGAATGGGAATACCCGAGTGC
Organism: uncultured bacterium; assembly: GCA_965371305.1. Taxonomy (GTDB): domain Bacteria; phylum Desulfobacterota; class GWC2-55-46; order GWC2-55-46; family DRQE01; genus CBDUXY01. The sequence goes on along the minus strand of CBDUXY010000011.1, from coordinate 7,989 downwards.
AAGGGTAAGCGTGTTCTTAACAAGCTCTGCCTTGTATCCGACACCGACTATTTCAAGTTCTTTTTCAAACCCCTTGTCCACGCCTGCGAGCATATTGGCTATAAGGGTCCTGGTCAGACCATGCAACTGCTTTTCGGTCTTACTATCACCTTTGCGGCTGGCCTGAATAACGTTGCCGTCAATCGTAACGCTTATAGCCTCGTTTACGCTTAACTCAAGCGTGCCGAGCGTACCTGTTGCTTTTACGCATTGCCCTTCAAGCTCTACTTTAACGCCTGACGGGACATCTATTGGTTGTTTTCCTATCCTTGACATTTTCCGCCTCTATGCTAAAAAATTTATGCAAAATAACTAATTGAAAAAATAAAAAACTAATAGATCGAACAGATAAGTTCGCCGCCAATACCAAGCAGGCGGGCTTTTTTACCGGTAATAACGCCCTTTGAAGTTGAGAGTATGGCAGTACCAAGACCGTTTTTAACGCTTGGTATCTCATCAAGACCCACATAGACTTTACACCCGGGCTTACTTATCTTTATAAGCTCGGTAATTGCAGGCGTACTACCGGCTCCGTACCTGAGCTGAATCTTGATCGCTCCGGGGAACTTGTCTTTAGTAATGGTAAAGTTATTTATGTACCCTTCTTCTTTCAAAATTCCGGCTATCGAGCGCTTAAGCGTTGAAAGTGGAATAAGTACGTCAGAGTGATGCGCCTGCAAGCCGTTTCTTATCCTTGTAAGCATGTCTGCTATCGGGTCCGTCATTGTCATTACAAAATTACTCCGTTTTTTAAATACAGAAATTTTTATTAATTTTATTTGTATATCTTTAGTTCAGCAAGTCCAAAAATTTATTATTGAACTTGCTCACCCTGGCGCTACCAGCTTGACTTTATTACGCCCGGCAACTCGCCTTTAAGAGCCATGGATCTAAAACATATGCGGCACATATCGAACCGACGGTAATAACTCCTTGAGCGTCCGCATATGGGGCAGCGGTTATACTCTCTTACCTTGAACTTCTGCGGCCTGTTTGTCTTTGCTATGAGTGATTTTCTTGCCAAAACTTCCTCCATACGTCAAGCTTCATATAAAAGTTTTTTAAATTCGTAAAACTTACCTGCTCTGCTTTCTAACTTTTTTCCCTGGTTTTCAGAGCCTTGCTGCCCGGGAAACTAATTCCTGAACGGCATACCCATAAGTTTTAAGAGAGCCTTACCCTCTTCGTCCGTAGTAGCGGTTGTCGTAAGGGTTATATTCATGCCGCGCACCTGATTGATCTTGTCGTATTCTATCTCAGGAAAGATTATCTGCTCTTTTATGCCTACGGTATAGTTGCCCCTTCCGTCAAAGGACTTATCACTAATGCCCCTGAAGTCCCTGATCCTGGGCATGGCGAAGTTCACAAGGCGGTCGAAGAACTCATACATCATAGTCCCCCGAAGCGTCACTTTAGCACCAATGGGCATACCTTCCCTGAGCTTAAACGCGGCAATGGACTTCTTGGCCCTTCTTATGGACGGTTTCTGTCCGGTAATGGCAGTGAGTTCCAATACGGCTGCGTCAAGAGCTTTTATCTCTTTAACCGCTTCACCCACGCCCATGTTAACAACTATCTTTTCAAGCTTCGGGGCCTGCATGAGGTTTTTATAACCGAACTCTTTTACAAGTGCGGGGAGTACGTCTTTTTTGTATACATCTTTAAGTCTCGGCGTCATTTGTCAAACACCTCACCACATTTTTTGCAATGCCTAACAAGCTTTCCACCCTCAAGCGCTTTCCGTCCAACCTTTACAGGACCTTTGCACTTCGAGCAAATGATCATTACGTTGGAGATATGGACCGGGGCTTCTTTTTCAACTATTCCACCGTGCGGTGCCTGCTGGGTCGGCGCCTGGTGACGTTTGATCATGTTGAGCTTTTCAACAAGCACGCGGGAGCTTTTCGTCACAACCCTGAGCACCTTGCCGGTCTTACCCCGCTCCTTACCTGCAACCACCATCACCTGGTCGTCTTTTTTTATTTTCAATTTCTGTTTTACACTCATTGCTCTTATAAAACCTCCGGCGCAAGCGAAACTATCTTCATAAACTTCTTGGCCCTGAGCTCCCTTGCGACAGGACCGAAAATCCTGGTACCAATAGGCTCCTTGTCCTTATTAATAAGGACGACCGAGTTATCGTCAAAACGAATGGATGAACCGTCTTTACGGCGCGAGGACTTAACGGTCCTTACTACCACGGCCTTTATCACATCGCCTTTTTTAACCTTGGAATCGGGTATGGCCTCTTTTATACTGGCAACGATTATGTCGCCAATACCTGCAAAGACCTTATTGGACGCGCCTATTACGCGTATGCAACATACCTTCCTTGCGCCCGAGTTATCCGCGACCTTTAACATAGTCTGCATCTGTATCATTTGATTATTTCTCCGCTATCCGCTTAACAACCCAGCGCTTGCGTTTGCTCAGGGGACGGCATTCTTCAATCACCACCCTGTCGCCCTGCTTGTACTGGTTCTGTTCGTCATGCGCAACGTACTTCACGCGAGTATTTATGTACTTACCGTAAAGAGGGTGTTTTTTAAGCCTGTCTATAGCTACGACAACGCTCTTTTCCATCTTGTTACTAACCACATTACCCACTAATGTTTTACGGCTTCCTTTAGTCTGTTCCATATTAGCTCTCTCTTTGTTTTTCAGCAATTATTGTCTTAACCCTTGCCGTGTCTCTACGTAGTTCGGTAAGCTTTTTTGGATTATCAAGCTGACCTAAACGGTGCTGCATACGAAGGTTAAAAGATTCTTTTGCAAGTTCGCCTTGCTTGGTTTTCAATTCATCAAGCCCCATGGCTCTAATTTCCTGTGCCTTCATAGCACCTCCCTCTTTACAAACTTCATTGGTATGGGAAGCTTGTGAGCGGCCCTTCTAAAGGCCTCTTTAGCAACTTCCTCGGACACGCCTTCCATCTCATACATAATACGGCCCGGTTTTACAACCGCCACCCATTCCTCCGGCGCCCCCTTACCTTTACCCATTCTGGTTTCGGCAGGTTTCTTGGATACGGGTTTATCCGGAAAAACTCTTATCCATATTTTCCCGGTTCTTTTTATGTGACGCGTCATGGCAATACGGGCAGCTTCGATCTGTCTTGAGGTTATCCAAGCGCAGGCAAGTGCTTTAAGTCCGTATGTGCCAAAGCTCAAGGTAGATCCGGTAAGGGCCATACCCCTTCTCTTACCCCTTTGCTGCTTTCTGAACTTTGTCTTTTTAGGCATTAACATGATTATTCACCTTTTCTTCAAAAAAATATCTTCTATACTAAACCGGGCATCAAACGTAGTTTACTCGCCGGCATTAATTACTTCCTGGTTGTTGTTTCTTCTTCCTTATCTAACTTGAACTCACCTCTGTATATATATACCTTTACCCCGATTACGCCGTAAGTGGTATTGGCCTCGGCAAGTCCGTAGTCTATATCTGCTCTTAGCGTATGGAGCGGCACGCGTCCTTCTCTGTACCACTCGCTCCTTGCAATCTCGGCTCCTTCAAGGCGGCCGGAACACATAATCTTTATACCCTCGGCCCCCATCCTCTGCGAAGACGTAACGGCCTTTTTCATAGCCCTTCTAAACGACACCCTTCTTACGAGCTGCAACGCAACGTTTTCCGCCACGAGCTGAGCGTCCAGGTCGGGCTTCCTGACCTCTATTATATCTATCTCGATCTTCTCACTTGCAACCAGCTTTCTAAGCTCTTTTTTAAGCAACTCTATCTCGCTGCCGCGTTTACCGATAATAATGCCCGGGCGCGCAGTATGAATCTTTATCCTGACGTCGTTCGTAGTCCTCTCTATCACCATCTTGGAGATACCGGCATGATACATCCTTTTCTTGAGAAAATTCCTTATCTTGAGGTCCTCGTGCACTGCCTGAGAGTAAACCTTTTTCTCGGCGTACCATTTTGACGACCAAGTTCTATATATGCCGAGCCTGAAACCTATTGGATGTACCTTCTGACCCAAGAAACGACCTCCTTCACCCGCATGGCGGGATTAATGCCCCGCAACTTGCTACTGATTTTTATTAAATTAGTTCTATCTAACTGCCCTGCAACTTCTACAAGAGGCAACTTATTCTTTTTCGTCTACCACTATTGTTATATGACTTGTTTTCTTGCGAATGGCAAAGCCGCGACCCATGGCGCGCGGTTGCATCCTCTTCATAACCGGGCCTTGATCCACAAAAGCCTCTTTAATAAACAACTTGTCTATGTCGAGTTTGTTGTTGTTCTCGGCATTGGCAACAGCGCTCTTAAGCACCTTGGTTATGACTTTTGTTACGCCCTTGTCGGTCATATCAAGCCTGGCCATTGCCACGTCAACGTTTTTGCCCCTGATAAGGTCAATCACAAGACGCGCCTTTTGCGGCGAAACCCTGATGTATTTTGCTACTGCTTTTGTTTCCATCGTTTTATAATCCTGGAATTGATGTAATGTTTTCTAACTTTATTTTATTAACCGGTATCAACTTTTCTGTCACAACAACACTTTAAGCTCCGGACCATCTATCTGCCACCAGGGCTGCCCGACCCAATATGCCCGACTTAATCCGTACCACCTAAGCTGCCCAACCCAATCTGCCCGACTTGCCTGCCCTACCTGGCTTTGGCCTTTTTGCCTCCGGCATGACCGTGAAAGGTGCGGGTAGGAGAGAACTCGCCGAGTTTATGGCCTATCATGTTCTCGGTAATAAAGACCGGTATATGTTTTCTGCCATTATGTACTGCTATGGTAAAACCCACCATGTCCGGTATAACCATGGAACGCCTGGACCATGTTTTAATGACTTTTCTTGACTTCGATTCCGTGGCCTGAGCAACCTTCTTTAAAAGATGATCGTCTATAAAAGGGCCTTTTTTAAGGGAGCGCACTCGTTACTTCCTCCTTCTTCTTACAATGAACTTATTAGAAGTATTGCTTTTTTTCCTGGTTTTATAACCCTTCGCAGGCACACCCCAAGGGCTTGACGGATGGTTACCACCCTTACTCTTACCCTCACCACCACCGTGCGGATGGTCTACCGGGTTCATTACTACGCCCCTTACGTGAGGCATCTTGCCGAGCCAGCGACTGCGACCCGCCTTACCGATATTTATGTTCTCATGATCGGAATTACCAATCGTGCCGATAGTTGCGTAACAGTTCTGGTTGATCAGCCTGACTTCACTCGACGGCATCTTTATGGTTGCGTACTTTCCGTCTTTTGCCATAAGCTGCGCACTACCGCCCGCGCTCCTCACAAGTTGAGCTCCCTTCTCAGGCTTCATCTCGATATTATGTATAATAGTACCTGACGGAATAGAGCGCAAAGGCAGGGCATTACCTACACGAATATCTACGTTTACCCCTGATACTACGCTGTCTCCGACCTTAATACCGGCAGGTGCGATTATATAACGTTTCTCGCCGTCTACGTAGTTCAGCAGAGCTATATGCGAAGTGCGGTTAGGGTCATACTCAATAGCCGCGACCTTTGCCGGTATATCGTGCTTATCCCTTTTAAAATCGATTTGCCTGTAAAGCCTTTTGTGGCCTCCGCCCCTCCAGCGTACCGTAACCCGGCCGTGAACATTACGTCCACTAATACGTTTTTTTGAGGTTGTAAGGGCTTTCTCCGGCCTCTTTTTCGTCAGGTCCGAGTACACAACGGTCGAGCGTTGCCTCATTCCAGGGGACGTCGGTTTATAAGTCTTTACTGGCATTGTTCTCTCTTTATACTTTAGGTTATTGTTATTAACTTTTCAAAAATGTCAAGTAGCAGAGGCAAACTTTCTCAAACCTCTTAATTGTTACCCAGCCCAACAGTTAGCAGGACTTACATACCTTCAAACATCTCTAACTTATCGCCTTCTTTAAGCGTTACGTAGGCTTTTTTCCTGACAGACGTCATGCCTGCGTTTTTGCCCATCCTCTTAAGCTTACCAGGAACTCTATGGGTATTAACACTGAGCACCGTAACGTTAAAGACCTTTTGCATTGCCTCTTTTATCTGGCCTTTGTTGGCCTTCAGATCGACCCAGAATACAAAGCGGTTGGCGTCTTCAGTTGCCATAGTAGCTTTTTCTGTTATAACCGGTGACTTTATTATCGAATATATATCGTTCATCTCTTTAATGTCTCTCTTTTGTTCCGCATCGCGGGTTTAATCTATATCTACTTGTTTGCAAGCTTTTCCTGAACCTTCTCAAAAGCTGACTTTGTGATTATCACATCGTCGAAGCGAAGCAGGTCGTATACGTTAATGCCTTTTACGTCTATGTGTTTATAACCCTTCAGGTTCCTTACGGAAAGCCCGACATTACCGTTATCCGAATCCGTGACTATAAGGGCGCCGTTTAACACCTTCAACCCGGCCAACAGCTCAAGAGCAAGCCTGGTCTTCGGCTCCGGCAGTTCAAAGGACTCCAAAACTTTTAATTCGTCGTTTTTAATCTTATACAGAAGGGCTGATTTCAGCGCCTCTTTTACTGCCCTCTTCGGCATCTTATAGGAATAGTCTCTTGGTCTTGGACCAAATGCTACGCCGCCTGAGCGCCAAATCGGAGATTTCTTGCTGCCGGCCCTTGCCCGGCCACTACCTTTCTGACGAAAAGGTTTTGCACCGCTTCCAACAACTTCACCCCTGGTCTTGGTCGATGCATTTCCACTTCTTCTGGAGGCAAGCTGCATTTTGACTACTTCGTAGAGCAGCCCGTCTCTGACCTTTTCACCGAACACTCCGTCCTCAAGCTTTATATCGCCTGCGCTTGAGCCGTCTTTCTTTAATAGCTGAACGTTCATTACGCCTCTTTAACCGCCGCTGCGGCACGCTTTTTTATTGACTTCTTAATTACGATGGTTCCGTTAACAGGGCCGGGTACAGCGCCTTTTATAAGGATTATATTATCCTTTTCCCTGATACCGACAACCTCTAAGTTCTGTATGGTAACGCGCTCGTTGCCCATCTGTCCGGGCATCTTCATTCCCTTAAAAACCTTTGCAGGGCTCGCGCTCTGACCAATTGAACCGCCCTCGCGTTTGTGCTTTGAGCCATGCCCCATGGGACCGCGTGAGAAGTTATGCCTTTTTATGACTCCTGCAAAGCCGCGTCCCTTGCTGGTTCCGACGACATCAATCGTCTCGCCAACGCTGAGCACGTCTTTTATGTCTATTTTTTGACCAAGCTTGAGCGAATCAAGGTCGGTACCACTAAATTCCTTCAGGTGATAAAAACAGCTTGTTCCGGCCTTTTTAAAATGTCCTAACTGAGCCTTTCCAACGCGCTTTTCACTCTTCTCGCCGTACCCTAACTGCACGGCCTCGTAGCCGTCTCTGTCCTTGACCTTTTTCTGCACCACGTAACACTCACCCGTAAACACAGCTGTCACAGGCAACTCAAGACCGTCAACGTATATGCTGGTCATTCCGATTTTTTTTCCAATAAGACCGTCTAACATTTTCTCACCTTTTCAATTATCTTTATCGCTTAAGATCTTTTAACCAGTGTCCTTAAACGCTTTTAATTTCAAAAAAAACTACTCAAATCAAACAAACTACAGCTTTGTATCAGCCACCAAGTTTTATCTCCACATCAACGCCTGCCGGAAGGTCAAGCCTCATAAGGGCGTCCACGGTGTGCTGACTCGGCTCAACTATGTCCATAAGCCTTTTGTGCGTCCTTATTTCAAACTGCTCCCGGCTTTTCTTATCAACATGCGGTGAGCGCAGGACGCAAAACTTGGATATCCTCGTAGGCAGAGGAATCGGGCCTTTAATGCCGGCGCCGGTCCTTTTAGCCGTCTCAACGATTTCCTTCACCGAGCGATCCAGCAGCCTGTGATCATAGGCCTTGAGCCTTATCCTTATCTTTTGACTTTCCACTTGCATCCTCTGTTATGTTTATGTTTTAAAAGCCGTTATGCGTATGCGTGTTAAAACCAGTGTTGCG
>CBDUXY010000010.1:0-28688 GCA_965371305.1 uncultured bacterium | reverse complement strand
CCGGCCCCCCGCGGGCCCCGGGGGGCGCCCGAGCAGGTTTGGCGGCGGCCGGGGAGGGGGGTTTTGACCCCGGAGGCCGGGCCGCCGCCGACAGGTGTTGTTTGACCGCATACCTGGAGTCTTCAGTTGCATTGTCGGTATCGGGCAAGTTAATAGATTTTAAAAAAATAGCAAAAGAACTTAAACGGCACGGCTGGAGTTTAAATACAAGCGCTTATACAGATGTCGACTGGCGCGAGAAGTGGAAGCAGTACGTAAGGCCTGTTCGCGCCGGGGTGTTTTTCGTGCGCCCTACCTGGCACAAGACGCAGCACGTCGAAAAAAAAGCCGGTAAAAAGAGCGTCACCAAAAAACAACCAGACACAGTCGAGATTATAATCGACCCCGGTATGGCATTCGGCACTGGCGCTCATCATACAACCCGCTCTGCGCTTCGGGCTATTTCGTTTTTGTTCAAAGAGCAGAAAAAACAGGGCGGGCATTTTTTAAATCCGGGTTTAATCCCGGGTTTAAGTCCTGATGGCTGCGACGTTCTGGACGTTGGCACTGGTAGCGGTATACTCGCCATAGCGGTAAAAAAGCTTGGCGTAAGGAGTGTCATTGGCACGGACAACGACGCGGAAGCCCTGCGGGTAGCCCGCAGGAACGCGCGCCTTAATAGGGTCAAGATTTCGCTTACAGGAAAGCCGCCTTTAAAAGTGGCCGGAACATTTGCCCTTGTAATTGCAAACATCCGCTCAGGCGTGTTGATTGAATTGTTGCCGGAGTTGGTTGAAAAAACGGCTGTTGTTGTTGATGATGATGATGAAAACGGCGGTGGGTTTCTGGTGCTCTCCGGCATCCTTGACCATGAAAGGGCAGACGTAAGGAACGCGTATAAAAAGGCCGGCCTCAGGCCTGTTAAGACCATATTGTCTGGTGAGTGGGCAACACTGATTATGCAAAAAAAGACGCAAAGGTTAAAAACGTAAAATAACCCTGTATTAAGCTACGGGGCATCAAAAGGAAATATGTCGGGAGAACCCCTGAACCAAGTTGTGGGGCATTAAACCCGCCATGCGGGTAAACTATGAGAAGATTTTTTGTAACAGAGCTTGGCCCTGATGCTGAGGAGGCCTTTATAAAAACCGACGAGCTGCGCCACCTTAAAAACGTGCTTCGCCTTAAAAAAGGTGACGAGGTAACCGTGTTTGACGGGAAGGGCCATGAGTACGTAGGCACCATTGGGTCTATTGGCAAGAGGTTTGCGTGGGTAGAGTTGACCGAAGAAAAAATTATCTTCATCACTGAAAGCCCGTTTAATATTACCTTGTTTCAGGCCCTTATAAAGTCTGACGGGCCTGAGCTTATTGTGCAGAAATCCATAGAACTCGGGGTGTCTGAAATTTATTTTTTTACAAGCGAGCGCACCGTGCCCGAGCTTGATGAAAAAAGGATGAAGAAAAAAATCAAGCGGTTAATTGCAAGTGCCGTAGGCGCGGCAAAGCAGTGTGAAAGGGCGATTATTCCTGATATTAAAATTATTGATTTTGAAGAGGCCCTTGGTATTGCACATATTGCAAAAAAAGAAGAATTAAAGATCGCTTTTTACGAAGGGGAAAAAGTAAAGACCCTGAAACACGTCGTTTCGGCCTACAAAGGGGTGCCATGCCCTGCCGTCAGCATACTTATCGGGCCCGAAGGCGGGTTTACCGAGCAGGAGGTCGGCCTTGCAAGGCAGGCCGGGTTTGAAATGGTTGGGCTTGGCCCAAGGATTCTAAGGGCCGGGACCGCTGCGATTGCAGCCGCCACTTTGTTGCAGTACGAGTTCGGGGATATGGGGTAGGGGCTGATTTCGGCGCGGGGACGTACCGAACATCAAAAACCGTTCGTGCTGAGCCTGCCTGAGTATGAACGGGCCACCGATGCTGGTTTGTTGTCATTCCCGCGCAGGCGGGAATCCAGGTTTACTTCCTCTCTCTTTCCAAAATCTTTCCCTTGAAGTTTTACCGGTCTGTGATATATTATAACTTACTTAATATTGAATCAAAAACCTTCAGGAGAGAACAATATGGCAGGGGTAAACAAGGCAATTTTAGTGGGTAATCTGGGCGGAGACCCGGAAATTCGTTATACGCCAAGCGGTGCGGCAGTGGCTAATTTTTCGCTCGCAACAAGCGAGTCCTGGAAAGGCAAAGACGGACAAAAGCAGGACAGGACGGAGTGGCACAAGATAGTCGTATTCGGAAAGTTAGCTGAGATCTGCGGTGAGTACCTTGCAAAAGGCAAGCAGGTATACATAGAAGGCAGGATACAGACCAGAGAGTGGGAAGACCGTGAAGGCAACAAGAGAAAGACCACGGAAATCGTCGCTAACCAGATGACCATGTTGGGCCGTGCCGGAGACAGGCCGACCGACATGAGCGCCCAGGAGCCTCCGTCCGCTGCTTATAACGCAGGCCCCCAAGCCTCTGACAACGACGACATACCGTTTTAGTTTTACAGAAATAACAATTAAACAATTATTTTTCAGGCAGGCCAGGGCTGTTTAAATGCGCCTTGGCTTGTTCTAATTTCAGGTCAAGCCCAATTTAATATTATGACAAAAAAAATTGAAATAATAGCTCCTGCGGGCAATCTTGTCTCGCTAAAGGCCGCAATCGAAAGCGGTGCCGATGTTGTGTATTTAGGCTTTAGCGACGCAACCAACGCCCGGAACTTCGAGGGTCTTAACTTCACAACGGACGAGCTCGAAGAAGGCGTTGAGTTTGTCAGAAAGCGTGGCCGTCAATTTTATATTGCAATCAACACGTTCCCGCAAGAGGGCACCTTCAAGGACTGGGAAAGAGCGGTGGACAGCGCAGTTTCTCTCGGGGCCGACGCAATCATACTGGCCGACCTCGGCGTGCTTGATTACGCGCGCACTAAGTACCCGGACATAAATATCCACCTGAGCGTTCAGGCAAGTTCGTCCAACTACGAAAGCATTAATTTTTACCGCAAGCACTTTGGCATAAAGCGCGTTGTGCTGCCGCGCGTCCTTACCATACCTGAGATGAAGGAAATTCATGAAAATACGGAAGTCGAGCTTGAGGTGTTTATGCTTGGCGGGCTTTGCATAAACATTGAAGGGCGCTGCTACCTCTCAAGTTACGTCACAGGGGCCTCGACCAACACCGAAGGCGCCTGTTCGCCTTCGCGGTTCGTCAGGTTTAATACCGACCCAACCGGCACCATGACGATCTCGCTTAACGATACACTTTTAAACAGGCTTGCCCCTGGAGAATCCTCGCCTTATCCGACTTGCTGCAAGGGTAGATATTTATTACCCGACGGCACTGCTGCCTACGTTATGGAAGACCCGGAGTCGCTTAACGTGCTTGAGCTTTTACCCGAGTTGATTGATGTCGCTGGCGTTTCTGCCGTTAAGATCGAAGGCAGGCAAAGGACAAAAGGTTACGTTTCTACGGTTACAAGTGTTGTAAGGCAGGCAGTCGATTCTTATTACGAAAGCCCTGAAACCTACAAGGTCAAAGACGAGTGGACGAGAAAGGTCATAGCGACCTTTGAAGGGGAAAAACAAGACGTTGGCTGCTACGTGGAAAAGTAATCCGTAGTCAGCAGATATAGCAATCAGCTTTTAAGCCTGCGGAACTAAAAATACGCAAATTCACATTGCACCATTTGCCACGCGCAGCGCCTACGGTCAGCAAATTTCGCAAGAAGCTTTTATTCCGTTGAAACTTAAGACACGCAAATAAACATTACACAACTTAGAGTGCGCAGCACTACTTGCGCGGGGGGAAAACCGGTCTGCGGTTGTTTCGTTTGGAAGTCGGCGGAGGAGTTGGTGTTGGTTTTTTGACGACAGGAGCGGACGCTGCCGCCGGTGTTCTGGCCTTGTGGCACCTGTAGCAATGTCTTGTTGGAAAGGCGACTTTGTCGTGGCATCTTCCGCAAAACTCGCCCTTCCATATCTCGGCCATGGTAAAGTCCGTGCCCCCCGCCTTCATGGCGAATATCTTCGGATGACACAGGTCGCAGCTAAGCCATTTATTATGCGCCTTGTGAGGGAAAACAGCGTCGGTCATGAACTTGAGTTTTGCCTTTATAGTAACGTCTTCGTTAAACAATACGGTCTGCTCTTCGCGGCTTGTGCCGGTAAGGGTGTCTCTTGGGGCAAGCAGGCCTGACTCAAGCCCGGCGGCCCAGTCAACGAAGCCTGCCTTATCCCTTGGAAGCGCTTCCATCGCCTTTACCTCGGGCGAGGCGTCTACCTGGCCCGACTCGTCGTATTTTAGATGTTTGTGACGGCGCTGGTAAAATGAATTGCCCTTCCATTCGGAATCCGTGCCGGTTGTGTCTGTTGTACCCGCCTCGGCCCGGGGTTTTTGTTGCGTATTTTCCTGGGATTCCCGTGAAAATTCCTGAGGGGTCATTCCGACATACTCTGTGACCATCTCTTCGCCTGCCGTGACTTCCTGAGAAAAACCAGGCCTGACAAGACAGGTGAAAATAATCAGAGTGCAAAACAAAACAGCAAATGGCAGGGTCTTTTTATACATAATATAAAATTTACACAATAAGAGACGCGTTTGTCAAGAAAACACGGTTAAATAATTAATATAGCATAGAGCACTACTACGGTTTTTAGTCTGGTTTCCTTGTTTCCCCTACCTTGTCGGGAGAGCATAAACAAGTATCCCTTATTCCCTCTTCCTTCTCTATTTACCAGTGGCAAGTCAGGACGGGACAAAGGGGGGAGTGAAAAAAACCTGTTTATAAATCTGCTCACCGCAGGTGCTGCAAACCCGAAAGGTGCAATAGTCTTTGTTCCACCCTGAGTTCCGTAGATACAAAAACTTCTTGCGAAGTCTGCTCACCGCAGGTGCAGGACAAAAACTCTTGTTTTCATCTGCCACCTGTTGCATACTAACATATAAACCTTTTAAAATAACAGGTTGGAGAAAAATGGAACTTAACCTTACCATAGGTCCGGTGCTTTTTGACTGGGATAAAAATAAACTGATTGAGTTTTATAAAGAGGTCGCGGACATGCCCGTGGACCGAGTTTATATCGGCGAGGTCGTGTGCGTGAGGAAAAAAGGATTTTTCAACACGGCTGATATAGAGAGTACAGGGAAGATGCTCGAAGGGGCCGGGAAAAAAGTTATTATCTCAACCCTTGCAGTTGTGTCAAACGAAGAAGAACTGGAGCGTACAAGAGAGCTCACCCGGCTTCCATTTGCCATTGAGGCAAACGATATGTCTGTTTTTAATATGGTAGATATGCGTAAAAAAGAAGTCTACGCCGGCCCTCACATAACGACCTATAATCCGGAAGCAGCGGTGTTTCTTGGAAAAATAGGCGTGAAGGGTATTACCTTTCCCGTGGAGTTGTCGTGCGATTCCATAAAACACAATATCGAAAACATCAACAGTTTTTACGACGACTTTTACACGGAGATTTTTGCTCACGGTAAGTTGCCTCTTGCGTTTTCCTGGCGATGTTATACCTCAAGGGCCTTTAACCTTACAAAAAGTACCTGCAGGCACGACTGTGCAAGGTACCCTGACGGCATGGTGATAAGTTCGCTTGAAGGTGAGCAGGTTTTTACGGTTAACGGGACTTCTATCCTGAGTGCTGCGCCGACGTCACTTGTTGAGTTCACCGAAGATCTCGGGCGCGCAGGCGTTTTGGGACTGAGGATCTCTCCGCACCACCGGCATACGAAAAAAACAGTCGGCGTTTTCAGGAAAAAACTTAATGGAGAACTTTCAGGCTCTGAGGCGATAAAAGAATTACAGGGTATATACGGGCAAGACATGGACACGGGCAAAGATGTAGAGTTTGTAAACGGCTGGTACTTTGGCAAGGCCGGCAAGGTAAGGGAGCAGGTCGAGGCGGCAGGCAATATATAATTCAGGTAATATATACACACATACACTATATTGGCAATATATGAATTCAGGAGGAAGCGGTATGACGGATATAATAGATAAGGCGATGTTAATTGGCGCAGGGGTTGAAAAGGGCATCAAGGATTTGCTTGGTGAGCTTGAGAAAAAAGGTCAAGTCGAGCGCGGCGCAAAGGGGGATAAGGCACAGGGCGACGCCCGAGGGGAGGACGAGTCAGGCGACGAAAGTGTGGTGGAGCCGGGCACGCTTGATCTGCGCCCCAGGCAAAGGCTTGAGAACAGGATTGTTGAAGACGGTATAAAGGCCATAAAAGAACTGATGAGTGTGCTGCAGTTGGGTAGGGAAAAGGTCGAGGGTGAGGCGTGTGAGGCGGCAGAGACTCTGGCGGCTAGGCTTAAGCTTGCGTCCAGCGATGAGCTTGAAACCGTAAAAGAGATGGCCCGCGTTGCGCGAGAGAAAGTAGACGAACTGGAAAAACGACTTGCCGTGCTTGAGGGTAAAGGGAAAAAAACCAAACCAAAAGATTAAAGAATGAAGTTGAGAAGCAAGCGGGATTAAAACTAATTCGCAATGGAATCTTTGAGGAATTCATTTTTTACTGTCATTGCGAGGAGCAGAGCGATGAAGCAATCTTATTTTTTCTTTCTCGTTCTTGATGGGGAAGAAGTGAGGTGGGGGAGAAAGTTTCGGCGCGGGGACGCACCGAAACATCAATTTGTTAGTTATTTTATTAGTTTTGTTAAACAATCAGGGCCGGTTCTGTAATGAAACTACGCACTTTTCGCCATATAATTCGTCTTAAGCATATTATCACGACTCTAATCAAGTACGGGTTTGGCGGACTTGTGACAGAGCTTCGGGTGTTGCCCTGGTTTTCTTTTTTCAGTCGGATATTTATATCCAAGAAGGCGGGGCGTGGGCTTACCGTGCCAAAGAGGATCAGGCTCGTGCTGGAGGAGCTTGGTCCGACGTTTATCAAGCTTGGGCAGGTGGCCTCGACAAGAGCTGATATCCTGCCGCCGGACTGGCTGGAAGAATTCAAAAAACTTCAGGACGACGTGCCTTCGTTTGAATATGAGGAAGCAAGGAAGGTTGTAGAGCGCTCGCTTGGCGCGTCGATTTTAGAGAAGTTCAAGACGTTTGAAAAGATCCCTGTTGCCTCGGCGTCCATTGCCCAGGTACACTTTGCAACCCTTTATGACGACACCGAAGTCGCCGTTAAAGTCAGGCGCCCTGATATCGAAAAAACAATTGACTCGGACATGGCCGTTATGTTCACAATTGCAAAACTTCTGCATAAACACGTGCCGAGCATAAGGCGCTACCGCCCGCTTGAGGTAGTTGATGAGTTCTCGCGCGTGATACATAACGAGCTTAACCTCACCATTGAAGGCTCGAACGCGGCTATTTTCGGAAGGCTTTTCAAGGATGACCCGGACGTGAAAATTCCCGAGGTATACTGGGATTATTCAAGTTCCGAGGTGCTCACATTGGAGCGCATCTATGGCACGCCGCTTGACGAGGCCGAGACCATAAAAGCCAAGGGGCTGGATATAAGGAGGATCTCGAAAAACGGGGTTAACGCGTTTTTTAAACAGGTCTTTCAGTTCGGTGTGTTCCATGCAGACCTGCATCCGGGAAATATTTTTACGACCGACGAGGGTGTTATTGTCTATCTTGACTTTGGTATTGTCGGCAGGCTTGATAAGAAGCTTCGCCGCTACCTTGCCGGAATGCTCTTTTGCCTTATAAGGAAGGACTATCACAGGATGGCCGTTATCCACCGTGAGATGGGGCTTATCGGCAAAGAAGTCGATCTGGACGAGTTTGAAAATGCGCTTCGTGATATAACAGAGCCGATATTCGGGAAAAACCTTGGCGAGATCAATCTCTCGACCTTATTGCTGAAACTCATAGAAACGGCCAGACGTTTTAAGATGAAGCTTCAGCCTAATTTATTGTTACTGCAAAAATCAATGGTTATCATAGAGGGCGTGGGGCGGCAACTCTACCCTGACATAAATATGTGGGAGGTGGCAAAGCCGCTCATATACAAGTGGGCGATTAAGGAAAAATTGTCCCCGGGGCCACACATCGGGCGTGGCCGCGAGTTCGCCGAAGAGCTGTCGTCAACCATATTCGACCTGCCAAGACAAACACATGCCCTGCTTACGGCAGCGCTTAACGACGAGCTTAAAATCGGGTTTGTGCACCAGGGACTCGAACCCCTCTCAACCGAGATAAACGCAACGGGTAAGCGCATAATGGGAGGGTTTGCCTTTGCGGCCCTGGTGGTGGGTTCTTGTATATTGACTGTGTTTTCAGGAGACGATATGCCGCGCCTGTGGGGGATGCCTCTACCCGGAACAATAGGTTTTATAATCTCGGGCATTACCGGATTAAGGCTGCTTATGGACTCGGGTAAGGACAAGAAGTACAAAGATAAAGACAGGGAGATTAAATTATAATCATGGGGCCTGAGAATACAATAAAGAGTAATACTGGTAATATAATTGAAATAACAATTGAAAACAAAAATAAAAAAGCAGACGCCTTGAGTGTTGCTGTAGAGGGTAAAGACTCGAAAAAAACCCACTTCGGTTACGAGACGGTGTCGGAGAGAGAAAAGCAGGGCAGGGTAAACGCTGTTTTTACCTCTGTTGCGGAAAAGTACGATCTGATGAACGATCTGATGAGCCTTGGCACGCACAGGCTCTGGAAAAGGTACGTTGCCTCAAAGACAAATTTAAAGCCGGGGCAGAGCGCACTTGACGTGGCAGGAGGTACGGCAGACATCGGAATGCTCATGGGTACAAAAACAGGCCCGGACGGCAACGTCGTTATATACGACATAAGCCCTGAGATGTTACTGATAGGACGCGACAGGACCATAGACAGGGGGTTTGTAAAAGGTTTCCAGTTTGTCTGTGGCAATGCCGAAGCAATTTCTTTTGCAGATAATACTTTTCATTGCGTGACGGTCGGGTTTGGCATAAGGAACGTAACTCACCTTGACCGGGCATTTAGCGAGATGGTGCGTGTTGCAAAGCCAGGCGCGCGCGTTATATGCCTTGAGTTCTCGCACGTGAAGAGCAAGACTTTAAAAAAACTCTACGACCTTTATTCTTTCAGTTTTATACCGGCGGTCGGGCAGGCCGTAACCGGAAACCGCGACGCATACCAGTACCTGTCCGAATCCATACGAAAATTTCCAAACCAGGTCAGGCTTAAAAAAATCATGGAAGACGCGGGCCTGTTTAACGTAAAATATTATAACCTGTTTAACGGTATTGCAGCCGTGCATGTCGGCACAAAGGTGTGAGATAAAAAACCTGATATGAAAGAAGAAAAAAAAGATTTAATAGAAGACATAGAAGAGATAAAGGAAAAAATTTTCGACCGTTTCCTTCGCGTAGCAAGGCTGCCGCTTTCTATCTTGCCTTTGTGGGTCGAAGCAATCGGGGCCGGCGTGTTTATCTCGCGTGTTACGGAAAAACACCCGCGCTTTAAGGCAAGGTTGTCAGGGCTTGAGGGTAAGATTTTTCTGTTCGAGGCGGTGGATATAAACAAGAGTTTTTACCTGCATATAAAAGACTGTGATATAAAAGTCGTGCCTCACGCCACGCGCCTTCCGGACGTAACCATGCGCGGGGAGCTAAAGGTGCTGGCAGACCTCTTTACCGGCAAGGAAGACCCGGACACGGTGTTTTTCTCAAGAAAGCTTGAAATAAGCGGGGATACGTCGGCAGCCATACACTTGAAAAATCTGCTGGCATCACTTTAATACGCAAGTATAATGATAACGAAGTATTTTGTATTATGTGCTTGAAAATTATAAAACTCGAAAGAGGGGGTAATAAATGGCAGAAAGAAGGAGACTTACGAGAAGGTACATACTGGGCGAGGTAAGCATAAGGCCCTTTGACGACGGCGAGCCCATTGGCGCCGAGGCCCTTGATGTGAACTCCGGCGGCGTTGGGCTTTATCTCATGAGTGAAGTGCCTGCCAACACAGAGGTCTGGGTCTCGATAACCCTTAATACCCAGACAGAAGGGCACATTACAATAGAGATAAAAGGTCTTGTTCAGTGGCTGCGTCCGGTGGGCAACAGGTTTTCAGCCGGTATAAAATTTAACGAACCTATAACAGGTGAAGATTATCCTTCTCTTTATGCATATATCCAGGACGTGGATGACGATGAAGAGGAAGAAGAGGAAGATTAACGCTGGTCGTATTGGTATAGGTGCGGGCTTGTTTAGAGGCGCTTGTGTTTGCGTTCTTGTAATGGCTATGAAGGAATTCAAAAAAAAATTGAACGGGCAATAATTTTTTTGCTTTCATATATTTCTTGTGGAAGATTTAATTAATTATCCCGCTGTATTGAGCGGGAAACTCTGCGTAGTTGTAAACTACCGGGTATTTCCGGGCATTTATAAAAAAATATAACGGTGAAGACCCCGTTGGAAGTTGTAAAAATTAAACCCGCTATGCGGGGAACCTTAAACACGAAAGAGAGAGATAACCAATGAACAGAGATGAATTCAGGCTTTTGCAGGCCCCTTTGAAGCAGAAATATACGGACGTTCCGGAAGAAGCCCTTATAACCTTTAAGACGTCCTCGCGCCTTAGTGAAAACCTTACCTGTGATGTAGAGACCGGTAAGGGGCTTGTAAAGGCAGGACTGCATCCGTCAACCGGCGGCGACGGGCTTGCCCTGTGTTCGGGCCAGATGCTGCTTGAATCTCTTGCGGCCTGCGCCGGAGTTACGCTTAATACCGTTGCTACTGCCATAGGGATTGAGTTAAATGACGCTGTGGTGAGTGTAGAAGGCGACCTTGACGTGCGCGGAACCCTTGCCGTTTCAAGAGAAGCGCCGGTTGGTTTCAAGGACATAAGGGTAAAGTTCAGCCTTAATTGCGGCGAGGGGCCGGACAAAAAAATGATAGATTCGCTGATAGAACTTACCGAACGTTACTGTATTGTTTTTCAGACCATAGCGAGTGCTACGAACGTTGAAGTAAGCTGCGCGTTAAAGTGATCCCCCTCCCCCTCTGCTGCTTTTGAAAAATAAGGGAACAGAAGGGGGATTAACAAAATACAGAGGTGCCGGAATGAACTTTAAAGTGACCCGGAATATTTTGTTCGTTTTGTCTATGATGTTGGCGGTGTCTTTCCTGGCTGCCGGGTGTGACCAAATGGATAAAATGAAGGGCAAATCGAAAGACACCACGGCCCCGCGTATACTTGAGACCTTCCCGCTAAACGGCGCGACCGGCGTTGACCCTGCCACGGAAGAGATATGGGTTAAGTTTAACGAAGAGATGGCGGACATGAGCTGGTCCTGGACGACCGGTCCGGACCAGACAACGTTTCCGCGCATGAAGAGCCAGCCCTATTACACCGAAGACAACACCAGAAATAACCTGCCTGTAATACTTGAGCCTGATAAGGTATACGAAATCTGGATAAACAACGAAAAATTCAAAAATTTCAAGGATAAAAGCGGCAACCCGACCGTGCCGTTTAAGTTTTATTTTACGACTAAATCCGTTAAAAATATAGAAGAAGACAATATACGAGAAACTGTATTACGTTATCAGTTATCACCCTATGTTTCGGTTCAGCAAAAGAACGCGAGAGTTTTTTTTCTTTCATTAAGTGAGCCAGTAGATAGGAGAGATAAAGAAATTGATCCAAGCGATGAGTTTGTGCAACGGTTTGACGGTCTTATACTACAGGTAAAGAAAGTCTCTCAAGCCACGGTAAGTTCTAATGGAGTGAAAGACAAAGAGACTGGGTCTCAAGGAATAATCTTTAGAGCTGGTGCAATTAAATGGATAAGTAATACTGAGGTGGAGGTTCAAGGTGGTTATTACGAGTATGGGCGCAGTGGTTCTGGTAATACCTTCCATCTTAAGAAAGACACAGGAAAGTGGGTAGTTGTAAAGGATGTCCTGCGCTGGATTTCTTGAGCCGCAAAACATCACTTTGGAATGAGAGGAATTATTTATAAATGATAAATCACAAACTTGTATTATCCGAACACCTGAACCACTACGGTTATTTGTTTGGCGGTCATCTGCTTAACTGGGTTGACGAGTACTCCTATATTACGGCCAAATTTGAATTCCCGGAAAACATGTTCGTCACAATCGGCCTTGATAAGGTGGTATTTAGAAAGACCATAAAGATTGGTTCTATTTTAAGATTTGAGATAGACCAGGTAAAGCGTGGGAACACTGCGGTTACTTACAACGCAAAGGTCTTTAACCAGTCAAAAGACAAGGAGCTTGTGTTCGATACCAATATTACCTTCGTAAGCATAGACGAGAACGGAGAAAAAACACCGCTGCGGGACCAATAATGACAGGAGTTTGTTATGGGAAAAAAGCGCTACGTTTGTCTTGTGTGCGGGTTCAACATGATAGGCCACCATCCTGACACCTGTCCTTTTTGTCACGCAGGGAAGGAAAACTTTCTCACTGCCGAGCAATGCTCAGAAAGGTTCAAAGTCACGGGCACGCGGGTTAACGACTCTGTCACATGCCTGCGTTCGGTGCCAGGGCTTGGGCTTGAACACAGCGCCTACCGGGTGGATAATCGGGTTGAAGGAAATGACAGGAGTTTCTGGATAGATTGTCCTTCGTCGTTCAACGCGGATTTAAAGCCGGTTAACAGCATACTCTTTACCCACCATCATTTCCTTGGCGCGGTTGACCAGTATCGTGAATTGTTCAATGCTCGCATTTATATTCATAAAAAAGACAGCCTGCACGATATTGTAAAACCCTTTACGTTCGATAGGCTGTTTGATAGTGACTTTACCGCAGGTGGTCTTGAAGCCTTTCACATTAACGGTCATACTCCGGGCTTTACTTTTTATATTTATGAAGACGTATTGTTTATCTGCGACTACGTATTTATAAGAGACGGAGTTATGCGTTTTAATCCATTCGGGCCGGCGGATAAAACAATAAAGGGCGGACACATGGCGCAAGAGATTATAAAGCACAGGGATTTAAACACGGTTTGCGGTTATAATTATTTTATGGGCTTTAAAGAGTGGAATGGAATGTTTCAGGGGCTGCTTAAAGATAGTACTGCTTAGGTGTTAAAGAAGAAAAGAGAGATTCCCAAAAAATAATGACAAATTCAGGATGACAGATGAGGAGTGATTGATGAATGTTAAACTTCCTCTCCTCTGGAGGAGGTGTCAGGGACACACGGATTGAGGAGAGGGGCGGCGCGGCCCTTCGGCAAAGCTCAGGATAGAGTTGCACTGAAACATTGAATATCTTTATATGTGTGGTTACTCCAACCTCGCGATATAATAACTGTTCTGAAAATTGTGGTCGAGTTTTTTTATTCTCCAGAAGTAAAAACAACTTCTTTTATGTTTTTCGCGAATATCTTAAACGTGCCGAAACTCGTCTTGCCAAATAACCTTGCATCCGCGTCAACCTTGATGGCAATAACGTCTCCGCTTTTTAGTGTTATTTGAAAACTTACCTCATTCTCATTTGCCTTGGAAATTAATTTTGCTTTTGATATTTTTTCAAAAGGTATGGTAACAATACCGCTCCCCCGTTTGCCTTCAAAAAACGTATCGCCTTCAAAACTTGCGTTTGTGCATTTGGTCGATACGTCGTAGTTGTCTATAATCGTAACCCTGAAGTCAAGTTCAGGTACGGGCATCTCCCTTGCAGGCAGTCCGCCCATGGCGGTAAGCAGACATATCGAGGCGACGGCAACCACCATCATTGGTAACAGGCGTGACAGGGAAAAAAGTTTAATTTCTTTTTTAATCATGCAGTCCTCCGATTTCTCTTCTAAGAACAAATTATTGCATGGTAAGGTCAAATGTCAAGGTTTAATCCCGCATTGGAGCGCCTTTGGTTTAGACAAACGGCCGACGGATATTGTTGACAAATTGCACTCTTTTAAATATACTCAAGACACTTATGGCTACTAAAATGAAATTTGTGGATATATATTCCCTGCACGACGATACAGAGGCAGGCGTTATTGAGAGTTTGCTCGAGAATTATAATATCTCGTGTATGGTAAACCGTTTCGGGACTGTCGGGTTTGTAATGTCCGGGATTGAATGTAACTACCTTATGGCAAACAGGGTATTTGTTGAAGAAGAAGGCGTTGAAAACGCAAGGCAGATAATTACCGATGCCATACAGGCAGGCGTCATTTCAAGCAGGGGCAGGTTTGAGTTTTAACCCGCACGGCGGGTTTGAGCCCACAAGGCGGGTTTGAGCCCACAAGGCGGATTTGAGCCCACAAGGCGGGTTTAAGTCTGTGACTAATGATCAATGAACAGTCCGTCTGAAATTGTTGTAATTACCAGCGAGGTAAGGGAAAAACTAACCCAAGCCCGCTACCCGGTCGTGCTTTCCGGAGCCGGCATATCCGCTGAAAGCGGTGTGCCGACGTTTCGCGGTAAAGACGGACTCTGGAATAACCACCGTGCCGAGGAGCTTGCAACCCCCGAGGCTTTTGCAAGAGACCCGCAACTTGTCTGGAGGTTTTACGATTGGCGTCGCGGCATCTTAAACGGCATAAAGCCGAATGCGGCTCACACAGCCCTTGCCAGAGCCGAGGATGTCTATTCAAAGCTAACGATTATAACCCAGAACGTGGACGGCCTGCACGGGCTTGCGGGAAGCAAAAACGTGCTTGAACTTCACGGTAATATATGGCGCGTTAGGTGCACGGTTTGCGGCGTGGTAAGCGAAAACAGAGACGTGCCGATAACCATCCTGCCGTACTGCGATTGCGGCGGCCTTTTAAGGCCTGACATAGTATGGTTTGGGGAGAGTTTGCCGGAGGAAATTTTTGAAAACGCATATAAGGCGGCAAGGGAATGCGACTTTATGTTTGTTATAGGTACGGCAGGGGTGGTGCAGCCTGCTGCGTCGCTCGCTACTCTTGCCAGAAATAACGGTGCGTATACGGTTGAAATAAATACAGAGAGGACCGGGCTTTCCGACTCTATGGATGCGGTAATTGTGGGCAAGGCAGGGCAGGTTGTGCCGGAATTTTTTTAATTTTTAATTTTTTTGATCTTGTTTTAAAAATTAATTTCATCAAAACAGGTTACGAGAGATTCAACCGACTTTATGGTTAAGGAGCATTTTAGATGAAGGTTTTCAGCAGTTCTATAAGGCTTAATACAAACGATAAATTAAGCGAGACAAGGATTACCGACCAGGTTGAGGCGGTGCTGTTTGAAAGTGGTATCAAGGAAGGTACGCTTGTTGTTTTTACCGGACACACGACTGCTTCGGTGCATCTAAACAATGCTGACCGCAGGCTTGCTGAAGACCTGCATGAGTTCCTTGATAACCTGATTCCGAACAAACCCGAGTACCAGCATAACAGGGGCGATTATGGAAAAAACGCCGACGCGCATTTTAAATCCCTTTTGGTTGGAAACTCCGTCACCGTGCCTGTTACGCGCGGAAGGCTTGCGCTCGGACAGTGGCAGGCCATTTATTTTTCAGAGTTCGACGGGCCAAGAAGCCGTTTGTTGTCAGTCAAGATAATCGGCACAAAGGATTGAATTATCTCGCAGACGCGGCACTCGGCAAATGGTGTTACATGGGTTGATGCCTCTATTGTTCCTGAGCCAACAAGTTATTTTCTCAATTTGCCACCGCAGGTGTTGCGGGTGACCCTTCTCACATCTTCCTTTTTCTCCGGGAGCAAGTGTGCAAGTTTTTCAGTTGTCGGAGCAGAAGAATCGAAAATAAAATCGTAAGTAGCATGGTGCAAACGTGAGGGTCGTAGGAGGTTCGGCAAAAGGCAGAAGGCTTGTTACGTTCTCTGACGTGTCGGTCAGGCCGACGACCGACAGGGTACGGGAGGCTATATTCAACGTGCTCGTCCAGGGAAGTCAAAATTTTAAGTTCAAAAAAGCCCTTGACCTGTTCGCAGGCACCGGTGCTCTGGGTGTTGAGGCCCTCTCAAGAGGCGTTGAGCAAGTTTTTTTTATAGACAAGAACAGACGCGCCGCCGAGGTGATTAAAAAAAATCTCGCCCTGTGCGGCTTTACCGACAGGGCGCGTGTTTTAATAAAAGACGCGAAAAGGGCGCTTGAAGGTTTTAAAAAAGCTGAGGCACGCTTTGGTTTAATATTTATCGATGCGCCTTACGCGGACTTTTCGCTCATGCAGGAAGCGTTGCTTTTGATTGTTGAAAATAGATTGTTGGAGCCCGGCGGCGTAGTGGTCTGTGAAGTATCTAAAAAGCACTCTTTCGCTGAACCTCCGGCGGGCCTTCGGCTTGTAAATGAAAAAAAATACGGCGACACGCTGGTGTATTTTTTAGAGGCAGTAAAGTAGTTTTTTAGAACTAAACAACTAAACAAAGTTATTGTAAGTACAATACGAATTCGGAATCTAAAAGGATGGCAAAAAAAATCGCAATATATCCGGGAACCTTCGACCCCACAACAAGGGGGCACGTTGATATTATCGAGCGCAGCAGAAAGCTCTTTGATGAGCTTATCGTGGTTGTTGCAGAAGATACAGGATCCAAAAGCCCACTTTTTGACGTTAACGAACGTATCTCGTTGCTAAGGCAGGAAGTAAAGGCTTTTCGCAACGTGCGCGTTGAGAGCTTTGACGGACTTCTCGTAAATTACGTAAAAAAGAAAAAAGCCTCGGTAATCGTAAGGGGACTTAGGGTGATTTCAGACTTTGAGTACGAGTTTCAAATGGCGTTGACCAACAGGGAACTTGCACCGAAGATAGAGACTGTATTTATGATGACTGCCGAGAGGTACGCGCATATCAGCTCAAGATTCATTAAAGAGATAGCAAGGCTTGGCGGAGAACTAAAGGCCTTTGTAACGCCAGGGGTCGCAGACGCGCTTAAGCAGAAGTTTGCAAGTAGCAAAAAAAAGTAACCCCCCCCCTCGAGCAGGCTGTGGGGCATTGAACCAACATGGTGGGCTTGTAGCCCGCCATGCGGGTAAAGCAAAAAAAGGTGAGTGGTATAGAGATGGTTATAACTTCGGACAGGGTAAACGAACTTGAAGAGTCGGTGACTCTTGCTATTACTGCCAAGGCAAAGGCCCTTAAGGCAATGGGTGCGGATATTATCGCTTTTGGCGCGGGAGAGCCGGACTTTGATACGCCTGAGAATATCAAGCAAGCAGCAATTGATGCGATAGATAAAGGGCTTACAAAGTACACTGCTGTTGGCGGAATCGTCGAGCTCAAAGACGCGATCATTGATAAGTTCCGCACGGATAATAACGCCTTTTATTCTCGTGAGGAGATACTTGTTTCTTGCGGGGGCAAGCATTCTTTTTTTAATCTGTGTCAGGCGCTTTTGAACCCAGGGGACGAAGTTATCATACCGGCCCCGTACTGGGTGTCATATCCGCCAATTGTTGCTCTTGCCGGAGGTGTGCCGCGCGTTGTTCAGACAAGGGAAGAAGAGGGCTTCAGGCTTACGCCCGAGGCCGTTAAGAGTGCCGTTACCGACCGTACGAAGGCGATAGTAATAAACAGCCCGTCGAACCCGACCGGGTGCGCCTATACGAACAAGGAGCTTACCGCAGTCGTCAAGATAGCGCTTGAGGCAGGGTTGCTTGTGATATCGGATGAGATATATGAAAAACTTAACTACGGGGACGAGCCGCTTATCTCGGTTGCCTCTATATCGGACGAAAATACGGTTGTATTAAACGGCGTATCCAAGGCCTACTCAATGACAGGTTGGAGGATAGGGTACGCGGCAGGCCCGGCGGAGCTTGTAAAGGCCATGACCAAGATTCAAAGCCAGTCCACGTCGAACCCGACTTCTATTAGCCAGTGGGCGGCGCTCGAGGCGATCTCCGGGCCTCAGGATTCGGTTGCGACCATGCTCGAAGAATTCAAGAAACGCCGCACTCTGATGGTGGACGGACTTAATGCAATAGACGGTATAAAGGCGCTTATGCCGGAAGGGGCCTTTTACACTTTCCCTAACGTATCGTCTTATTTCGGGAAGAGTTCGCCAAAAGGGGTTATAAAGGGCTCGGTTGATTTTACGTCCTATCTGCTTGAAGACGCCGAAGTGGCGGTAGTGCCGGGCGCGGCATTTGGCGCGGACAACCATATCCGGCTCTCTTACGCCTGCGGCGAGGACGATATAAGGGGCGGGCTAAAGAGGATTAAAAAGGCCCTTTCCCTGCTTAAGTAGTTTTCCACTGCATGGCGGGTTTAATTACCAGTTGATACCGCACTGCTTGCGGCGGGGTGGTTTTTCTTTTTCTAAAATTTTAAAAATTCTAAAAGTTTTTTTCCGAAAAAATTTTCTGAATTTTTTTATTTTTCCTCTGAAAAAACCTCTGCTTCAAATATGTATATTTCGGCCCCGGCCTTCCAGCTTCCGGCGCTCAGGCCCGCCTTAAGGCAGGTCTGGTCAAGGAACGTATCCCGGTCAAACCCGTGCTCTACTGCTACCTGCGGCAGCAGCACCCCTCTATTTGCCCCGCTTATTATATATATGCCGTGTCTGCCCACTTCTATCTCGGTGACGTCGCTTGTTTTCCGAAGCGGGGTCAGGGCGGAGATCTCAACGGCAAGCCCTGGTAGTTCTTCAGGCGTAACCCGGGGGAACCGTGGGTCCTCTGTTGCAGCATTTATGGCCATATCTTTTACTGTATTATAAAGGGATTTGTCCGACGTGAACATTCCAATGCAGCCACGAAGCGCGCCCGCTTTGTGAAGCGTAACAAAGGCCCCTCTGTGCTCTGATAACGCAGGGCTTTGTGCCGGAGCCGCGGTAGCCTCATCATCACCGCCAAGGTGGTTCTTGATTGCACTGCGCGCCGCAGTTAAAAGTATTTTTTTCTCATTTTCGGTAAGGGCCATTTGAAATCACCTTGTTTCTGCCGCTATGGTTGATTTACTCTTGCTTTAATGGCATTTTATCATATATAATTTTCATTTAAACCTAAATCCTTAGTCTTAATACAAAGGAGACGTGATTTGAAGTCAACCAGAGAGCTTCAGGCAGAACTTCGTGAATTGTTGGACGAGCGTGGTGCGTTAATGATAGCGCATAATTATCAGCGCGACGAAATTCAGGAATGCGCAGATTTAACCGGCGACTCGCTTGCCCTTAGCCAGGCAGCAGCCGATAGTGATAAGAAGGTAATAGTGTTTTGCGGCGTACATTTTATGGCAGAGAGCGCGGCCATACTCTCGCCGGACAAAACAATTATTTTACCGAGGCTTGACGCGGGCTGCCCGATGGCGGACATGATAAACGCAGAGCAGCTTCAAATTGAAAAAGACAAAAGGCCGGGGGCGGCCGTGGTTGCCTACGTGAACACGACCGCCGAGGTAAAAGCATTAAGCGACATATGCTGTACGTCGGCGAATGCGGTAAAGGTGGTTGATTCGGTGGACGCGGACCTGGTCTACATGATACCGGATAAAAACCTCTCGCATTACGTGGCCAGAACTGCAAAAAAGAAAATGGAGTGGTGGGACGGATATTGTTCAACGCACAACAGGCTCACGCCTGAAGAAGTATTGAAGTGTAAGGCCGATAATCCGGGTGCGCTTTTTATCTGTCACCCCGAGTGCCGCCCCGAGGTGGTTGACCTTGCAGATCACGTCACTTCTACTTCCGGCATGTATAAATTTGTAGCGCAGTCGGATACGAAAAAATTTATAATCGGCACGGAGATGGGTATACTCTGGAGGATGCGCAAAGACAATCCGGGGAAGGAATTTATCCTGCCGAGTGAGTCGCTGATATGTCCTACTATGAAGCTTACGAGCCTTGCCGACGTTGTGGAGGCGGTGCGTGAGATGAAAAACGTGGTAACTGTTCCAGGCGACATAAGGGAGAAGGCAGTTAAGACTCTTGACAGGATGCTTGCCGTACCAAGGGAGGCCTAAGGGGATTAATTGGTTTTGTTCTTATGGGACGCACGGACCGGGGTGAGGGGGATTAGCTTTGTCCTGCGCCGCGGCTTTTGTGGGGTAGTTAAGTAGTGTGAGCAACACTAACAGTTGCTTGATTGTTTAATTGTATTGTACGGTATTGTACGTAAAAAAACTGAATCAGGAAAAAAAGATTTTCCAAAAAGGATTTAAACGACATGTCAAGAGACTTTAGAGAAACATTAAAACAAAAACAGCTTGTATTTGACGGGGCAACCGGCACTATGTTGCAGGAGCTTGGGCTTGAGCCCGGCGGCTGTCCTGACGAACTTAACATTAGTAAACCCGACATAGTGAAGCAAGTGCACCAGGCTTACGCCGAGGCCGGCAGCGACATCATGACGACCAACACGTTTGGCGCAAACAGGGTCAAGCTCAAGGAATACGACCTGGAAGACAAACTCTATGAGATAAACGCTGCCGGGGTTGAATGCGCAAGGGCTGCAATAGGAGAAAACGGTTTTGTCGCAGGCGGCATCGGTCCTACCGGGCGTTTTGTCGAGCCTGTCGGGGACATGACCTTTGACGAAGCAGTCGAAATATTCGCCGAGCAGGCAGGTGCGCTTAAAAAAGCCGGAGCTGATCTTATCATCATCGAGACGATGATGGACCTGAAGGAGATAAAGGCCGCGATGATGGCCTCGCGCGATGCGGGCTTGCCGGTTGTTGCGACCATGACCTTTGACGCGACCATGAGAAGCATCCTGGGCACACCTCCCGAGGTCTTTGCCGTGGTTGCGGATTCGCTCGGAGTTGATGCGATAGGCGCAAACTGCTCGCTTGGAATTGAGGGTATATACAAGACCCTCTCTGTAATGAGCAGATATACCGATCTGCCCCTTATTGCACAGCCAAACGCGGGTATCCCCAAACTCGTGGATAAAGAGACGGTCTTCCCTGCCACACCGGAGGAGATGACAGAATACGTGCCAAGACTCGTCGCCATAGGGGTGAAGATACTTGGCGGCTGCTGCGGCACAACCCCGGAGCATATAAAAAAGATGGCTGCGGATTTTCGCTCTCTTGAGCCTGAAAACAGAATAAGAAAAGCCCCTGCAACGCGTATTGCGAGCAGGCTTGGTATAGCCGAGTTCGGTCCGGGGCTGCCGCTTGTTACCATAGGGGAGAGAATAAATCCGACGGGCAAGAAAAAGTTTGGCGAAGAGATTGCTGCGGGCAAGACAAAGACCATAAGGATGGAGGCAAGGGAACAGGCGCAGGCCGGAGCAGGCGCGCTTGATGTGAACGTCGGGGTGCCGGACATAGACGAAGTCGCGGCAATGAAGATGGCCGTGTTCGCCGTGAATGAAAATTCAAACTTGCCGGTAGTTATTGATTCGGCAGACCCGGCTGTGATTGAGGCCGGTCTTAAGGCGGTAGACGGCAAACCCCTTATAAACTCCGTAAGCGGAGAAGATGAAAAACTCAGCACTATCCTGCCACTTGCAAAAAAATACGGCGCAAGTGTTTTGGGTCTTGCCCTTGACGACGAGGGTATACCGGAGACGGCAGAGGGCCGCTATCATGTGGCTGAGAAAATTCTTGCTCACGCCATTGACTCAGGAATAAAAAAAGAAGACCTTGTGATAGACTGCCTTGCCATGACGGTTAGCGCAGAACCGCTTTCAGCCGGAAAAACACTGGAGGCCATAAGGCTTGTCACAGAGAAACTCGGCCTTTCAACCGCGCTCGGGGTAAGCAACATATCGTTTGGCTTGCCGTCAAGAGAGACAGTGAACTCGGCCTTTTTTGCAATGGCGATCCGGGCGGGTCTTACAAGCGCCATTATAAATCCAAAAAACAAGGCGATGATGGACGCCTACCATGCATCCCTCATCCTGCTTGGCCATGACGAAAAGGGTGCAAAGTATATTGACAGGTTTAGAGACAAGAGCGGGGGAAATATAGAAACAGTAGGGGAAAGTAAGCCTGTCGGCCTGAAAGAGAGAATTGCCCAGGCAGTGGTTGACGGCGACGATGAACACATAACGGCAATAGTGGAGGAAGCACTTGACCAGGGCTGGAACCCGCTTAAGATAAGCAATGAAGGGCTTATTACCGGACTTGACGAAGTAGGGCGGCTGTTCGCGTCGAACAGGTATTTTCTGCCCCAGGTAATCTGCTCTGCCGACGCCGTAAAAAAAGGTTTTGCAAGGCTCAAGCAGGAGCTGGAGGGTAAACAGGGTGAACCCCTTGGACGCATTGTGATGGCAACCGTAAAGGGCGATATTCACGATATAGGAAAGAACATTGTATGTACGCTTCTTGAAAATCACGGGTTCGAGGTAATAGACCTTGGAAAGAACGTGCCTACGGAAAAAATTGTTGAAGAGGCGGCGGCCCGCGACGCCGATATAGTCGGACTTTCAGCCCTTATGACAACGACCGTCATGGAGATGGAAAACGTGGTTAATATGCTTAAGGACAAAGGTGTGAGAGCAAAGACGATTGTCGGAGGGGCGGTTGTGACAGAGGAGTTTGCAAAGCGCATCGGGGCGGACGAGTTCGGGGGTGAGGCAACCGAGGCGGTTCAAAAGATAAAACGCCTTGTTGCGGCTGGGTCGTAACGAACGTGTTGTGTGTAGTGTAAAAGGTGGGGTAAAGTTTTATAATAATTGAGATAATATAAAACAGAGGAGTTAAGTCAGTGAAGGAATTACCAGCGCTAAAAAAACTTAGAGCAGATTTTAAAGAGATCGAACGTGAACTCAGGGTTGAAGTCCCGAAAGAACTTCAGAAGGCTGCGGCGCACGGGGATCTGCGTGAGAACTCGGAATACGACGCTGCAAAGCAGAGACAAGTGTTTTTGCAGGCACGTGCCGGGCAACTTTCAGCCAGGATCAACTCGCTTGCAAACATCAAGCTTGACGATATACCAAAAGGCAGTGTCTCCTTTGGGTCGAAGATATATCTTGAGGACATAAATACGGGCGCAGAGGTTATGTATGAACTCGTAACGCCTGAAGAGGTTGACGCCAAGATCGGCAAAATCTCGGTAAGCTCCCCTATAGGCAACGCACTGCTTAACAAAATCGAAGGCGATGAGGTCTCCATAAATCTGCCTTCAGGACTTAAGGAATACGAGATAGTCAAGCTTGAAACGCTGCACGACATTTTTGCCAGAGCCAATAATAATGAAAAAGATTAGCCCACCCGTCCGGGAACATACACTATCCCGGGTCAAACGACCTGCCCAAAAAACAAAAAAACAAAAAAACAGCCATGCGGGAAATCATTCCCGCATGGCTGGATTAATGTTACCACCTGATGTGGTTTTTTTTGTATCGCGCATCTTGCTACGCAGTAGTTTTACCCGCATGGCGGGTTTAATGCCCCGCAGGTGCTGCGCACGGCAAATCACGTAATAGTTATTTGTGTCTATTTAGCTAAGTAACTATAGAAGCTATTTGCTAAATCTGCTCACCGCAGGTGCTCAGAGGTTTTTTTTAGCATATTTCCCTTTGACACCCCTTAGCTTGCTGCGCAGTAGTTTTACTTGATCGGGCTAAGCAGTTCCGGTGATGTTACAAGCGCCCTTACCCCGTGTGCATGGTCGTCATTGTACTGATTATCAGCACACCATTTGGCAAAATTATCGATATCCAGGCTCTCGCATGATGTCCTGACGTCCCAGTCTACCTGCAAAGGAGAGCAATGCGTATTGCTGTAGCTTGTTCCCGTAGTGGAGCCTATGTAGCTTACTATATCGCCACCAGGGGTAACCGGCGCCTTATCGTTAAACTTGAGCGACCCGTCCTTGGCAAGCTGAAATACCTGAGCTTCCACCCTTAACTGGGGGTTCTTGCACAGTTCTGTCATACATGCGCTTAAGCCGCCGCCAAGTGGTTTTGCACCCTCGGAAGTGATGTCGCAGGTCGTGTGCACCCAATGGACTTCGATAGTATCTCCAGGCGCTATGCCCTTGCAACCTTCGTATTCTACATGGCTTCCTTTTTTAAGCCTCTTGCTTGTTGGCGCACTACAGGCCCAGCCCGTGTTGTCGCCGTCTTTTACGACGGTCGAATAGCTAGCAGCCTTGTGCTCGGCGTTCCTGTGAAAGTGAACATTACACAGGTTCATATCTTTATAATCAGGAGCGTTACTGAAGAGCACTCCGTTGGTTCCTTCATTGACGTCTACGTCTCTGGGAGACTGTGGGCCCGCGGCCGCGCATAGGTTATCTTTGTGTTGCGCTTTTTTTGCGCCGCTCCCGTACGCTACTCCCGTGAAAATCATCATAAAACAAAGTGCCAACAGCATTTTTTTCATAATAGCTCCTCCGATAGGGTTAATTGGTATTCGAGCAAAACTCATACCGACAAATTAATACATTGAACCACAGGGGGTCAATTCAAGTGCTTATAATTATCATGAACCGGGGTGATTATCAAGTATAAACACAGTCTTTGACCTAAGAGCCAAAGTTGCGGCGGGTTTTTTTATGGTTGAAAGCACAACTTACCTGTATACTTTGCAGTAATGAAAAAATTATAAGGAGGGAGGTATGGGAGATAAAGCGCTTTTGTTTTCGCTGCTAACGGCACTTATCTGGGGGCTTGCACCGGCGTTTGAAAAGGTTGGGTTAAGCGGCAAGATAGACCCTTACGTCGGGGTGGTGCTGCGCACTGTGCCGATTATGACCGTAGGAGTCATTGGATTGTTTGTAATGGGCAGGGTTCAGGACGTAGCAAGTGTTAGCATGAAGAGTGTTATTTATGTGATGATTGGCGGGCTGCTTGCAGGGTTTGTCGGGCAGTTTGCTTTTTATTCAGCGCTAAAGGCAGGGGAATCCTCGCGCGTGGTCTCTCTTGCTGCGACTTATCCCCTGGTGGCCCTGACTGTAAGTGTTGTTTTCCTCGGTGAGTCGTTTTCCTGGCAAAAGCTTGCCGGTATAATCATGGTTGTTGGCGGGGTGGTCTTGCTGAAATAAACAAAGGAAATCTGCTATGATTAATTGGCGGGTTTCCTCCGGCGTTTGTTCCTGCTCTTTTGTTTCTTCGTTGGGGCTCTGTAGGGTACGCCTTTGTTTATAAGACCGATGGCTTTTTTTGCCCTCTGGTGTTTCGGGTCAATCCTGAGGGTTTGTTTAAATGCAGCAGAGGCTTTTTTATTCATGCCCTTGCTGTAGTATACAACGCCCATGTTATAATAGGCCTCTATGTAGTCCTTTTGGTAGTGTGCGGCCATCTGAAATGCCTTAAGGGCTGAGTCCGGCCTCTTCTTTTTCCAGTAGAGCAGGCCGAGGTTGAAGTATGAATCCGAGTGGTTCGGCTTGTGTTTGAGGGCTGTCTTGTATGCTGCTTCCGCCTTGTCGTCAATTCCGCGCTTAGCGTATATAATGCCCATATTGTTGTAAGGTTCTCCGAAATGCGGGTCAAGCTTTACGGCCATGATATAAGACCTGATGGCAAGTTTTATATCCCCTTTTTTTTCATAGGCAAGGCCCATGTTATTGTAAGCTTCCGGGAAATAAGGGTTGTATTCAAGCGCCTTTTTAAAAAGCAGTATGGAGTCGTCAAGTCTTCCTATGTTTTTGTATATAATGCCAAGGTTGCTGTAGGCCTCGTAGAAGTGGGGCTTGTACTTGATGGCAAGTTTGAGGTGTTTTACGGCAAGCGATTTGTCGCCACGTGAGCTGACGGCAAGGGCATATGAGTTGTGCATGCGCGCCTTGGCAGGGCTAAGCTTGAGTATGCTTTGCGGGAGCGAGAGGTCGTCTTTCCACACGAAGTTTCTCTGGTAAGACCTTGAGCAAAATATTACCGAGACGACCAGGAGCAGTATAAAAAATCCTCGTGTTGTGGTTGTTGGAACGCGTCGGCCGGGGGCAGGGTTTTTGTTGAAATCCTCGCAATCTGCAACATGGGCAGGCGTGGCGTGTGGTGATGGCGCGGATTGCGCTCCGGGTGTTTCTTCCTGTCCGGGTTCATTTTTGTTTCTATTCGGTTTTTTGGTTTTTTTAGCCAATGATTATTTCCGTGTTTTATTATTATTTTTATTTAGCAAAAATATAACTTTTTATTAAAAGTCATTTGACGCTGATTGATTTTAACGGATTATCAGCAGATTTACAATAAATACAGGTGTCTGAGGCTGCTCTTATTGGTAAAAAGGTTGTTTTATTATTTAAACCAGGGAAAACACCCTGCAAAAAGACCGTATCGCCGGGTTATTCACGCGTGGAAAATAAAAAACATTTAGTTTTCCGGTACTTTGTGATATTAAATAAAACTTGTTTGATGTATAAATGCAATATATAAATGTATAAATATTTTAAGGAGCAGGCAAATAACATGGATTACAAGGCAACACTTAATCTGCCGCAAACTGATTTTCAGATGAAGGCGGATCTTTCCAGAAAAGAACCTGAGATGCTTGTGAAGTGGGAGCAGGCCGGGCTGTATGAACAAATCAAACAGGTGGGGAGTACAAGGGCAGAAGCCTATACCCTGCACGATGGTCCTCCCTATGCAAACGGCAACATCCATATAGGGCACGCGCTTAATAAGATTTTAAAAGATTTTGTGGTGAAGAGCCGTTTTATGGAGGGTAAGGGTACGCAGTACGTTCCGGGCTGGGATTGTCATGGTCTTCCGATAGAACTGCAGGTAGAGAAAAACCTTGGTAAGGAAAAAGAAGACATCACCAGGGTGGAGATTAGAAAAAAATGCCGCGAGTACGCGAAAAAATTCGTCGCCATACAGTGTGAAGAATTTAAAAGGCTCGGTGTTTTCGGCCAGTGGGACGAGCCGTATCTTACGATGGATTATTCATATCAGGCGGCCATCATGAGAGAGCTTGGGCGTTTTCACGAAAACGGACTTGTGTATAAGGGTAAAAAACCTGTGCACTGGTGCGCATCGTGCCGCACGGCCCTTGCCGAGGCCGAGGTGGAGCATGCCGACAAGACCTCACCGTCCGTGTTTGTCAAGTTTGCGGTAAAAGACGCAAAGGGCAAGTTCGCGGTAGACGACCAAAAAGGGACTTATTTTGTAATCTGGACAACGACCCCGTGGACTCTGCCGTCGAACCTGGCAATAGCCGTACACCCGGAGCTTATATATCGTTTTGTGAAAACCCCTCAAGGGGAACTTATATTATGTCAGGATTTAATAGAATCCTGCATGGAAAAATTTGGATTTAAAGAGGGCGAGTATATAGTGACAGAGAGGGCCTTGACGGGTCAGGAACTGATAGATATTGTTTGTCAACATCCCTTTATAGACAGGCAGTCAACAGTTTTGCCAGGGGACTTCGTAACGACCGAGGCCGGAACAGGCTGTGTTCACATTGCTCCTGGGCACGGTCAGGACGACTACGAGCTCGGGCTTAAGCACGGCCTGGATATTTATGCTCCAGTAGACAACGGCGGGAAGTTCACGAGTGACTTTCCGGAGTTCGAAGGGCAGTTCGTTTTTAAAGCCAACAAAGGCATAATCGAATTGCTTCAGTCGAAAAACGCTTTGCTTAAAGAAGAAGCCGTAAGTCATTCGTACCCTCATTGCTGGAGGTGCAAGAGGCCGGTAATTTTTCGCGCAACGGCCCAGTGGTTCGTTACAATGGATGGTACAGGTCTTCGGGAAAAAGCCCTCTCTGCCATTAACTCTGTCGAGTGGATACCGTCGTGGGGCAAGGAGAGAATTGAGGGTATGGTCTCGGGCCGTCCTGACTGGTGTCTTTCAAGGCAAAGGGCCTGGGGCGTACCGATACCCGCGCTAAACTGTGTAGGCTGCGGCGAGAGTTTTTTAGACGCCGCGCTGATCGAACATCTCGCTGCTGAATTTGAGCAAGACGGGGCGGACATATGGTTTGAGAAAGATGTTAAAGAGCTTTTGCCAGGCGGCGTAAAGTGTCCCAAGTGCGGCGCAGGTGAACCCGATAAATTCGATAAGGAAGAAGACATACTTGACGTGTGGTTCGATTCAGGCGTTAGTTTTTCTGCCGTTCTGGAAGCGCGAGAAGGGCTTAAAAACAGAGCCGACCTTTACCTTGAAGGCAGCGACCAGCACAGGGGGTGGTTTCAGTCCTCGCTCCTGACCTCGATTGGGACAAGGGGGGTTGCACCTTACGACGCGGTCCTTACTCACGGTTTTGTGGTGGACGCCAAGGGCAAGAAAATGAGCAAGTCCATGGGTAACGTCATAGCCCCGCAAAAAGTCATTGAGCAGTACGGTGCGGAAGTGCTCAGGCTCTGGGTTGCCGGAGAGGACTATCGCGACGACATACGCATCTCCTCTGAAATACTGAAAAGACTCTCAGAAGCTTATCGCAGGATTAGAAACACATTTCGTTTTATACTCGGCAACCTGAGCGATTTCAAGCCTGAAAGAGATATTGTCGAGGACGAGGACCTGACAGAGCTTGACCGTCTTACGCTGCACCGCCTTGCCAAACTTACAAAGCGGGTGCGCGAGGCATATGAAAAATTCGAGTTCCATACGATCTATCACTCGGTGCATAATTTTTGCGCGGTGGACCTGAGTTCATTTTACTTGGACAGCGCCAAGGACAGGCTCTATACCGCAAAGAAGGGCTCGACCGCGAGGTGCGGCGCCCAGACGACCATGTATTACGTGCTTGACCACCTGCTCCGGTTGCTCGCGCCCGTACTTGTGTTTACAACGGATGAGGCGTGGCAGTTCCTGCCCGGCAAAAAAACCACGAGTGTACATCTTGCCGGGTTCCCAAAGGTTGATTTGAAGTGGCTTGACGAAGAGCTTCAAGAGAGGTGGGAGAAGATACTTGCGGTAAAGTCCGAGGCTTCAAAGGCGCTTGAGGTTGCAAGAAGGGATAAACTGATCGGTCATCCGCTTGACGCAAAAGTCTTG